>JBFFCR010000026.1:0-16895 GCA_041559855.1 Anaerolineae bacterium
CAGCGAGCGCCTGCTTGCAACCGTGGTGGGAACCGGTTCGACAGCGTCAATCCTAGTCAACGTCTCAAGGAACCTTACCCGCGTGCGGATCAGCAATCTGATCGCCCTGCTCAATAGCCTTGCCATCGTCGTCCTGGGGGTCATGTTCTATGCCGTCTTTTACAAGCAATACCGGACCATCGCGCTTGTGGCTCTGGTCTGTTTCGCGGCAGAAGGGATCGCGCTGGCAGTGAGCAAGATAGGAGGCTATGGGCTCGTCCCTTTGAGCCAGGGATTCGTCAAGGCAGGAGCGCCGGAACCCTCCTACTTTCAAGCGCTGGGCGATTTCCTCTACCACGGCCTTGATAGGCTCGGATACGACATCCATATGCTGTTCTTCTGCGCGGGCGGGATCCTGTGGTACTACTTGCTGTACAGCTCAAGGCTCGTGCCCCGGCCTCTGGCGATCTGGGGCCTGGTCGCGGTCTGTTTGCTCACCGTCCCGGTCCTGCTGGTCCTCTACAGACGTGGCACTACCCCGCTGATGGTGCTGGGCCTTCCCTACGCGCCATTTGAACTGGTTCTCGGGCTGTGGCTGATCGTCAAGGGCTAGAGTTCGCCGGCAATTCAGCGCGTCTGGCACAAGAGCGGAGAGATCGGACGACCGGATATGAGTATGACAGGGGGACGTGCATGCTCGAACCAACCAGGTTTGAATCGCGGGAACAGGTCCTGGAGGCGCTGGCTGAGAAGCGCGCCTTGATCGGGGCTGACCTGAGCGGGGCCGACCTGGCCGGCATCGATCTGGCGGGGGTCCGCTTCGTCGCCGTCGCCATGACAGGCGCCAACCTGCGAGGCGCAGATCTGAGCAGGTGTCTGCTGGCCGACGTCGAAGCCACGGGCGCCGACCTGTCCGGTGCACGCATGGCTGGGGCGGCGATCGTGGCAACCAATCTGGCGGGTGCGGACCTGCGCGGTTCGCAGTTGCAGGCCGCCAGAGTCAAGGACACCAATCTGTGGCAGGCTGACCTGTCCGATGCAGACCTGAGTGGGATCTGGATCAGGGGCACCAATCTAGCCCACACCACGCTGCGGCGGGCCAGTCTGACAGCATCCAGGATCGCACGGAGCAGCCTGAAAGATGCCAACCTGACCGCAGCAGACCTGGCTGGCAGCAGCCTGATGAGGGTTGACGTAGCCGGTGCCGACCTGACGGGAGCGACTACTAGCGGCGCCCGCGCCGGTCGCGTGGACTGGCTGGCAGCCAGGGTGCCACCAACCGAATTGCCCGGCTCGCTGCCGGAACCGCTGCGCTGGCTGCCCATGCTGTTGGGATGCGTCGCCGCCGTGCTGCTGGTGACAGCCCTGAAACGGAAGGCGCGCCAGCGGTCGTGAGGCGAATACCGAGCAGTCCCAGGAGGAGACCATGAGAGCGATTGTGTGGACGAAATACGGATCACCGGAGGGCCTCGAGCTGCGAGAAGTCGAAAAGCCCACGCCTAAGGTGGACGAGGTACTGGTAAGGGTTCATGCCACCACCGTGACGGCAGGGGACTGTGAGGCTCGCAGGCTTGAGTTTCCGCTCGGGCTGGGACTTGCCATTCGATTGTACGCGGGTCTCATCAGACCGGTGCGACTGACGATACTGGGGCAAGAGTTGGCCGGGGAAGTCGAAGCGGTGGGCAGGGATGTAACGCGGTTCAAGGAAGGCGACCAGGTCTTTGCCTCTACCGGGTTCGGCTTTGGCGCCTACGCCGAGTATATCTGCCTGCCTGAAAGATCGGACACGGGGGTAATGGCTCTGAAACCGCTCAACATGACCTACGAGGAGGCCGCCGCCGTTCCGGTGGGGGGATTGGAGGCACTGCATTTTCTCAGGCAAGGCGGCCTCCGGAGCGGGTCCAAGCTGCTGATCAACGGCGCCGGTGGAAGTATCGGTACGATTGGCATACAGCTTGCCAAGCACTATGGGGCCGAAGTGACTGCTGTGGATAGCACCGGGAAACTGGACATGCTGCGCTCGATCGGTGCGGATCACGTCATTGACTATACGCGAGAGGACTTTACCCTGCGCGGAGAGATCTATGATGCCATCTTTGATGTTGTGGGCAAGGCGCCATTTGCGGGAAGCATGCGCTCGCTCAGCGAGAACGGTGTGTACCTCTTGGCGAATCCCAGTGTGTCGCGGTTGGTTCGGGGGCGATGGACCTCCATGACCGGCAGCAAGAGAGTCGTCAGCGGGGCATCGTCACCCAAGACGGCCGACCTGCTTTTCCTGAAAGACCTAATCGAGTCGGGAGCGCTGCGGGTGGTCATCGATAGGCGCTTTCCGTTGGAGCAAATGGCGGAAGCGCACCGGTACGTAGAGGCAGGGGGCAAGAAGGGGAATGTGGTCATTACCGTGGCATCTGACAACGGCACCTGAGCAAACGTCACACGCCGTCGATCCGTCGCGCGTCCCCGGGAGAAGCAGACGATGAAAGCGATTGTGTGCACGGCGTACGGGCCTCCAGAGGTCCTTCAGCTTCAAGAGGTGGAAAAGCCTTCGCCCAAAGAGAACGAGGTCCTGGTCAAGATCTATGCGACCACGGTGACCGCCGGCGATGTGATCCTGCGCAGCATGACCGGATTTCAGAGGCTCGTGTTTGGGCTCTTTTTTGGGCTGAGCAAGAACAAGATCCTGGGGCACGAGCTAGCCGGGGAGATCGAGGCTGTGGGCAAGGCGGTGACGACGTTCACGGCGGGGGATCAGGTCTTTGCCTCCGCCGGTTCCGGCGGAGGTGCCTATGCCCAGTACATCTGCCTGCGTGAGGGCGGCATGGTGGCGACCAAACCGGCCGACCTGGCCTACGAGGAAGCCGCTGCCGTGCCCATTGGCGGAAACACGGCCCTGTACATTCTCAGAAAGGCGAATATCCAGCGCGGGCAGAAGGTCCTGGTCTATGGCGCCTCTGGCAGTGTGGGCAGCTACGCAGTGCAGTTGGCCCGAACGTTTGGGGCAGAGGTCACTGGGGTCTGCAGCACCGCAAACCTGGAACTGGTCAAGTCCTTGGGTGCCAAGAGGGCCATTGACTATACCGAAGAGGATTTCAGCCGGCGCGGGGAGACCTACGATGTTGTCTTTGACGCGGTGGGCAAGCTTCCGGCTTCCGTGGCCAAACGGGCGCTCGGGGAGGGCGGCGCGCATCTCTCCGTCCGGTCGCCGACGAGCGAAAAGCCAGAGAACCTGACCTACCTGAGGGAGCTTGTAGAGGCGGAAGAGATACGACCGCTCATAGACAGGCGGTACCCCTTGGAGCAGATCGCCGAGGCCCACAGGTACGTCGAAACAGGGCACAAGAAGGGGAACGTCGTCATCACGGTAGCACACGATACTAGTTCGCAAAGGAGTTGACCGAATGATAGAGGGGATCAGGATCAAGCTATCGGCATTGTGGGTGTGTCTCATGCTGACCTATTTGTTGGGGGACGTACTGCGCATATTCAGCGGCGACTTTGTATCGGGAGAAGTAAGCGGGATGCAGATCTCGCCGGGACTGATGTTGGGCATGGCAGCGCTCATGGTGATTCCCGTGATCATGATCTGGCTCTCGCTGACGCTAAAGCACGCTGTGAGTCGCTGGGCCAATATCATCCTGGCGGTCTTTTTCTTTGTGTTCAACGCCATTGGCCTTCCCACCTACCCTTCCCTGTACGACCAGTTTCTGATCGTCGTCGGCTTTGTGTTCAACGGATTGACGGTGTGGTATGCCTGGCAATGGCGCACGCGGGAGGATTAACCCAAGCAACCATAGGACTATTCATGCGAAAGCACAACGATCAACTGAAAAACAGTCGGTTCCAGAGATTCGCCAGCGCGATTCTCATACTATCCATTCTCGCTTCAGCGTGCCTGGCCGGATGTGGCGGCCCCAGCCCCGAGGAACTGGCAGCGGTGGACTATACGCCGCTGGTCAGGGACGATTGGCCGATGTCTACGCCCGAAGAGCAGGGGCTGGACCCGGCGCTGGTGGCAGAGCTGTACCACAACGCTGAGCAGTTGGAGACCCTCTACGGGTTGCTGGTGATCAAGAATGGCTATCTGGTGGCGGAAAAGTACTTCCACGGTGCATCGGTGGACCAGTTGTCCAGCCGCGCCTCGGTGACCAAAAGCATCACCTCCGCGCTGGTCGGGATCGCGCTGGAGCAAGGCTGCCTGTCCAGCGTGGACCAGAAGATGATGGACTTTTTCCCGGAACTGGTCGACCAGATCCAGGACCCGAGAAAGATGCAGATCACCATCCGTCAGATGCTGCAGATGCGCGCCGGATATCCCTGGGAAGAGTCTAGCCAGGAGCTGTTCGATCTGATGTACAGCGGCTTCCGGTCGCGAAACCTGGTCGACGTGCCTCTGGTGCGCGATCCGGGAACCGGCTTTGACTATAGCAACATGACCTCCCATCTGCTGGGCATCATCGTGGCCCGCGCTTGCGACACCGACCTCAAGTCGTATGCGCAGGAGTACCTCTTCTCGCCGCTCGGTGGGGAGGTGGGAGACTGGCTGTTGGGCTGGGAGGACTACTATATCGGCTTTGCCGATATCCAGATCACCGCTCGCGACATGGCCCGCTTCGGCCAGCTCTACCTGGACGGCGGCGAATACGAGTGGAACCAGATCGTCCCCGCCGACTGGGTGCACGATTCACTCCAAATCTACTCGGAGGATGCCTGGTACTTCCGCGTGGGCAAGAACTGGCGCGACAGCGGGTACGGTTACCAGTGGTGGTCGATCCGGGCGGGTGACCACCGCTACAACCTGGCCTGGGGGCACGGCGGGCAGCAGATCGCCCTGCTGGACGAACTGGACCTGGTGGTCGTTGCCACCGCGGATCCGCTCTACAAACAGCATGGGGATGAGCCCTGGCGGCTCGAGAAGGCGAACCTCAACCTGGTGGCTGACTTTATCGCTTCCCTGCCGGGTGAGTGATGTCGAGGAGTTGACCTGACGGCGCCTGCTCGCCTAGCCTGGATCGCAAGAGCCAGGCTTCACCCCTGGCTCTTGCGATGCGACCTAGTATGATCTCTTGGAAATCGCGAACCGAAAGCCGGGCTGGGTCCGGCTCGGCCGGCTACGCGGCAGCCGCGTCCCCGGCTTCCAGCTCCTCAGCCTCTGCTGGCTGCGCCTTGTCCCGATCCCAGAAGATGTGGCGCAGGACGAGCGTGATTGTCGCGCCTGCCACCATAAAGATGGCGATCCATTGGGCCGTCGCCAACTGGCCAATGGTCCAGGCGTCGGGCCGGAAGAACTCGATGAAGAACCGCCCAAAGGGGTAGAGGATCAGATAGCCGAGCAGCACATCCCCGTCGCGCAGCTTGTGGGCCAGCCGGGAGTGCACGATGTACAGGATGACAAAGCTCAGCAGGCACCACAGCGACTCGTAGAGAAAAGTGGGATGGTAGAGCAGGTCGTAGCGCCCATCGGGCGGATACTGGTGATCAAGCGCGGGATTGAGCTTGATCCCGTACCAGTCGGAACCGGTGGGCGGGCCGTACAGCTCCTGGTTGATAAAGTTGCCCCAGCGCCCGACGAATTGGCCAAAGGCCAGGCCGACAACGCCGAGATCCAGGAAGGCCAGGGGATTCAGTTTGTTCCACCAGCAATAGATGGCCACGCCCAGGGCGCCGCCCACGATGGCGCCATAAATGCCCAGGCCCTGGAATCCACCTTTCCAGAAGGCGATGGCGTCGATGGGATGGAGGCGGTACCAGTACCACCCGCACGGGCTCTCGGGCGTGCATCCCTCGGGGATCGAAAAGACGTGGTAGAGGCGCGCACCTATGATGGCCAGCACCACGGCCAGGATCAGGCCTCCCCAGACGTGGTCAGGATTGATGCCACGTTTGCGTGCCAGCCGCGAAGCCAGATAGGCACCCAGGGCGACGCCGGTCATGATCAGCACGCCGTACCAGCGGATCTGGAATGACCCGAGGCGGAAGATGATCGGATTGATATGATTCATCATCAGACTGCTCCGTGTTGCAGGGATTGGGCTGGATTATATCACAACTGTCCTTCTACGGTAAACTCGGGCCGCCTCGGGGTTACGGCTTGTATAGTCGCAACTCCGCACAAGCTCCCGCCGGACAACAGTCCGGCGGAGGTCAGAAACTCGCGCGAACTGGCAGAACGTTCGCGTTCTCGGCCTGCTGCGGATTGTAATCCGCGGTGAGCGCGAGGTGCTAGTGCGCCTCTACTCGGCTGTCAAGGGAGAATGCAATAGATGTGGCTTCGGGGTAGAGGGATGATCCAGATGGAGGGACTGGCGCGCCTGCTCACCTGGGGCTCCGGCCCTTGTCGTATGCTCGCAGTTGCGGTATAATCGAGCCTGCAAAGGCTCGTGTGGCGCACGATATCGCAGAGGGAGGACCTGTGGCAGAGGACCGGTCGAATAAAATCGGGTACTTGCAGATGGTGGATATCTTTCAGGACCTGTCCGAGGAAGAGATCGAAGAGATCGACCGTGCGACGACGGTCAGCACCGGCCGCCGAGGCAAGATATTCTACATGCCGGAGGACACGAGCGAGGTGCTCTTTTTCCTCAGGGAGGGCCGCGTCCAGCTCTACCGCATCTCTCCCGACGGCAAAAAGCTTGTGATCGCCACCGTCGGTCCGGGCGCGATCTTTGGCGAGATGGCCCTCATCGGTCAGGGGATGCACAATACCTTTGCCGAGGCCATGGAGGAGTGCGTGCTCCTGGTGATGAGTCGCGAGGATGTGGAGCGGCTGCTGGTGACCAAGCCCCAGGTGGCGCTTCGCCTGTTTGAGGCGCTCGGCACCCGTCTCAAGGAGACGGAGGCCCGTCTGGAGGGGATCGCGTTTAGGGGCATTCCGGCCCGGCTGGCATCGATTCTCCTGCGACTCGCTGCCGAGCAAGGATCCGACACCATCGTCGGCATGACACACCAGGATCTGGGAGAGCAGGTCGGCACCTACCGGGAGACGACGACCCAGACGTTGAACAGCTTCAAGGCCGAGGGGCTGATTGACATCGGCCGCAAGCGGATCACGATCTTGGACCGTGAGGGCCTGCAGCGCATTGCCGATAGTTAGAGCGGCACTTGTCATGGTCATGGTCTTGTCTTGCCCCATCGAGTGTCCAATGATTTGCTAGACAACCAACTAGCGGAGCGAAGGAGAATATCATGGCAGAAGATCCGTACCACAAACTGGCCCAGCGATTGGATGCGATTCCCAATGGCTTTCCCGCCACCGAGAGCGGCGTCGAGCTCAAGCTCTTGGCCAAGATCTTTGCGCCGGAGGAGGCGTTGCTGGCTTCTGAAATGAGCCAGACCCTAGAGCCGGCTGGCGCAATCGCCGCACGTGTCGGTATGGATCCCAAAGAGACCTACCGTACCCTCAAGGCCATGGTTCGCAAGGGGCAGATTCGTGCCGGCAAAGCGGACAGAGGGCTTGGCTTTGGGCTGATGCCCTTTGTCGTCGGATTCTATGAGGAACAGCTGCCCCGGATGGACGAAGAGCTGGCGCTGCTCTTTGAGGAGTACTTTTACGAGGCGGCAGGCGCAATCACCGGTTATGCACCGGCCGTCCACCGTGTGATCCCCGTTGGAGAGGCGGTCCCGGCTGATGTGGAGATCTATCCCTACGAGCAGGCTACAGAGCTGATCGAAAACGCCAAAGCGTGGGGCGTGCGTGACTGTATCTGCCGTGTCCAGCAAAAGCTCGTCGGCAAGGGCTGCGATCGTCCGTTGGAGAACTGCCTGGCCTTTGCGCCTGTGGCAGGCGTGTTTGACCACTCGGAGACGACGCGCGCCATCAGCAAGGAAGAGGCGCTGGACATTCTGCACCAGGCCGAGGATGCAGGCCTGGTGCATTCGCCCGGCAACTTTCGCGATGGGAACTACTACATCTGCAACTGCTGCACCTGCTGCTGCGGCGTGCTACGTAGCGTGGCCGAGTTCAGCGTGCCTACTGCCATCGCGAGCTCTGGCTTTGTCGCTGTTGTGGATGTCGACTTGTGCATTGGCTGCGGTGATTGCCTCGCGCGCTGCCAGTTCGGCGCGCTGGCAGTGCCCGGTGATCTCTGTCTGGTGGATGCTGGATGTTGCGTGGGCTGTGGCCTGTGCGTCACCACCTGTCCCACTGAGGCCCTGAGCCTGGCACGGCGCGCCGAGGGCAAGATCCCGCCGCTTCCAGAGAATCTTGAGGATTGGATGGCTCAGCGGGCCCAAGCGCGCGGCCTGCCCGAGATGCCCTAGCGCGCAGCCTCGGCCAATCCCGCTGCTGGCACCGGATCGCGTTCCAGGCGCTCAGGGGCGGGATTGTACCGGTCGCCAACCCACCTCCAGGTGGGGCGAAAACAATCCCCCAGGGAACTGGGGGATTGCGTGTTTCCGGTGCTGTTGAGTCGCAACGGCTCAGGTGCAGGCTGCGATACCGAGACAGCCCGGCCCCGTATGTGTGCCGATGACCGGGCCGAGATCACCGATGATCGGGTGGGCACACCCCAGGCGTCCGACCAACTCCTGGCCGAGGAGCTTGGCCTCTTCGGGCACCAGTGCGTTCGTAACAGCGAGCCGCGAAGTGCTGCCCTGGCCGTCGATGTACTCCTCGACGAGCTCGAGCATGCGAGCCGTCGCCTTGCGCTTGGACCGCACCTGCTCCAGGGGCTCGATAGCGCCCTCTTGCAGGACGAGGATCGGCTTGACCTTGAGCAGGGTGCCGAGGAAGGCCTTGCCATTTCCGATGCGGCCGCCCTTGGCTAGATATTCGAGCGTGTCCACCACGAAAAAGATCTGCATCTTTTGCTTGATCTGCTCGATCTGATCGACAATTTCCTGGACTGTGGCGCCCGCCGCAGCGGCCTCGAGTGCCGTGTCGATCATCAAGTGCAATCCAACCGAGGTGGAGAGCGAGTCGATGACGGTGATCGGAGCATCGGGCATCATCTCTTTGGCAGCCATGGCCGAGTTCCAGGTGCCGCTCAACTTGCTCGAGATCGTCAGGGTGAGGACCTCGTGTCCGGCCTCGACGAGCGGCTCGTAGACTTGTTGGAACTCGCCCGCGGATGGCTGTGAGGTGGTGGGCAGCTCGGGGGCTTCTTTCAGCCGTTGATAAAAGTCCCCATTGGAGAGATCTACGCCCTCTTTGAAGGCCTGAGTCCCAAAGTGCACGTAGAGAGGCAAGACACGGATGTCGTGCTTGGCGACCATCTCATCGGGCAGATAGGCGGTTGAATCGGTCACAATCTTGATCATGGTTCTCCCTTTCTCATGTGGCTTGGTGAGTGGCTAGTCCAGCGCTTCTAGTGCTTCTCCCAGGAAGCGGACCAGCGCCTCTCGTCCTTCGGCGCTCAACCTGGACAGGTTGACCTGGTAGCCGTGGATATGATCCAGCAATCGTTGGGTCAGGTTTGGGCCGCTCTCGTCGCCTTCAGAGAGCGCGACCCCCACGCTGAGCCCGGCCAGTGTCTCCAATTCGGTCGAGTCCTCGGTCCGTAGGCGGTCCAGAACCCGGAAAGGGTTGAGGCCGCCGGCATGGGTTCGTACCCGCTGCATGTTCAGTAGCAGGGCACCGATCATCTCGGTGCAGTAGTTGATGGGGGCCTGGGTGTTGGGAAGCCGGGCGAGAAGCTCTCCGAGGATTGCCCGCGGGCTTGCCTCCCGGGCCTGCGTGAGTTTGGACAATACGAGCTGGCGTACCCTATGCCAGTCCTCACCCAAAGTTGCTTCGTCGGCACCGTCTCCGAATCTCGTGGTCGCCTCGGCGGTGGGGGCGAAGACGACCAGGGACCGGCCTGGACCAACGTTCCCGCCCGCTGCGGGCGTCGCGCTTCTGAGCGCGTAGCTGGAGGAGGCAAAGCCCTTCTTTTCCAGTACTTTGAGCATGTCGTATGCCGAGAAACGGTTCACGCCCAGCTTGTCGGCCACGTCAGAGTAGTGCACAGGAGCTCTATGCTCCCGGTATAGCTCCAAGAGCTTGTCCAGGAATGCCCGCTGCCGGGCCGTGAGACTAAAGCCCTCTTTCATGCCTCTCTCCTTGGCGGATTCCCAAAAAACCAAAATATCATGTGGGATTGTACACCAGGCGCCGAATCTTGTCAAACTCGGCGCCGGCTCGTCGCAGGCGGGGGGGCGCAATTACCACTTGGCAGATGGGGACTGCCCGTATGCTGCTCTTCAGGCGATTTTCAGCAGCTCTGAGCGGCCCATGTTGAGGTCTTGTGCAAGGAGCGAAATGGGTGTACAATGAGCTAGATTTCACCCGCTGAATACGGGGAGAGGAATGTGATATGGCCAATGACAGAGTTGCCCAAATGACCCAGGCCGAGTTCAAGGAAATGCTCGAGAGTGTTGTCGAAGCCACGGTCGAGGAAAAGCTCCTGGAAATCCTGGGAGATCCCGATGATGGCTTGGACCTCAGAGTGGCAGTGAGGGACAGGCTGATCCGTCAGAAAGAGGCCGTTGTCAAGGGGCAATACGGGCAACCGATGGAGGACCTCGCTCGGGAGTTGGGGCTCGAGTAGCCGTGTACCAGATCCGCATCCAAGACTCTGCTGCGCGCGAACTCGCACAGCTTGACAAGCAGGTCGCGCGTCGCGTTGTGAAGCGTATTCAGTGGCTTGCGGCCAACCTGGACGCAGTCAAACCAGATGCCCTCAGCGGCGATCTGGTTGGCCTGTACAAGCTGCGAGTTGGTGACTTTCGCATTGTGTACGAGGTTCTTTACTCCGAACGGCTGATTGTGGTTCACCTGATCGGCCATCGCCGGGAGATCTACCGAAGGCCGTAGAAGAGACACCTCATTCACTTCAACTGCTCGGTCAAGCCCAGCAGTCCCCTCTAGTGGCCCCACTCGTCCTGCGCGGGGGACGTGACGATGCCATTCGCGCCTGCTCATTCAGAGCCGGTCCTCAGATTTCGAGCGCAGGGCGTCTGCAAGGCGAAACGGGTCGCTGGCGACGACGCTCTGGGCAAAGAACTCTAGCGCGCCAACGTCTGAGGTGACCTGTTGCAGGCTGCCGCGATCCAGGATGCGGAAAAGAAAGGGAAAGCCGTTCCAGTCCTCAGCCGTCGGCGAGAGGGGCGGCTGGTAGAGGGCCAGGTTAAAGCTCTGGACCCCCAATTGGACGACCAGCGTGCTCAGCACGTGGTACAAGGCCGACTTGAGGTCGACATCCAGTTGCGGGGCGAGGATGAGGGTCTCCCTCTCCTTGGATGGGGTCAGGGA
Organism: Anaerolineae bacterium; assembly: GCA_041559855.1. GTDB lineage: Bacteria > Chloroflexota > Anaerolineae > JAAYZQ01 > JAAYZQ01 > JBFFCR01. The sequence goes on from JBFFCR010000026.1 coordinate 11,207, forward strand.
CGGCAGGATCGTGGCCGTGCCGTGGGGTATGGCTAGCCCGAGGGCGTGATGAACTGCCAGCAGGTCGGCAAAGTAGTCGCTGCCGTACTGCCACCGGTAGCGGAGGGCTGCAGTGCGCCAACCCTCGACCCTGGCATAGTGCACGTCCTGCGTGAGCAACATTTGAGCGTGGCCATGCAGGATCGAGGCCCCGCTCCGCCACAGGCAGTTCCACAGGAACAGCGGGTAGCGGGCTGCAGGGTCAGCGCGATGCGCGGTCTGCGCCCATGCCTGGGCAGTGTCGACATAATCAGCCACCTGGGCAGCTGTAAAGCGCAGGGGATGGTGCTCATCGAATATCACCACGGCGTGCCAGCCTTCGGCCTTGGCCACATTGGCAGCTGTGATGCAGTGCTTGCCGCGCACGCGGCCGAACAGATCGGCAGGTGTAGCGCTTGTGGGGTGGCAGAACTTGCAGCCCTCCCGCTCATCGAGCCACTGCTCGATGCCGCCTGCCGGGGTCGCGGGGAATGTTGGGCTCTCGAGCGGGCGCTTGACCCTCAGGGCGTTGAACAGGGCGCCCTCCAGGATCACGCGATTCGTGATCTTGACGACGCGTTGCCGGCGGACGGCCTCCACCGAGCCAAAGCAGGCCGCTAGCCAGGAGTGCATCGCTTCCGGTGGCACAATCTCGCCCGACGTGATGCTGCAGTCAAAGATGCGGTGGAACCGCTCGCGGTCAGCTGCTGGCAGATCCGAGACCACCGCCGCGAGCCCGGCCATGTCCCGCCGGGGCGGACCTGCCTTCATGCCTGCACCTGGTATCGATCCAGCCCGGGCCGCTCCAGGCGGCTGGCAATGGCACGCCGGTACAGGTCTACATACCGGATCGCAGAGCGTTCCCACGAGAAATCACTGTGCATGCCCCGCAGTTGGAGCTGGCGCCAAAGGTCCTCGTGGCCAAAGATCTCGGTGGCGCGCACGATGGCGGCAAAGAGCGCCCAGCGGTCATAGGGCTGGAAGACAAAGCCGGTCCCCTGTCCAGAGCGTGGGTCATAGTCCTGCACGGTGTCGGCCAGGCCGCCCGTGGCGCGCACGATCGGCACGCTGCCATAGCGCATGGCGATGAGCTGGCTCGTGCCGCATGGTTCGAAGCGGCTGGGCATGAGGAACATGTCGCTCCCGGCATAGATCCGCTGGGCCAGCGGGGTGTTGAACGTCAGAAACAGTGCGGCCTGCCCTGGATACTGCTGCACGGTCTGGCTGAGCAGCTCGTGGTAGTGCTGATCGCCCGTGCCCATGATCACAAGCTGGACGCCCAGATCCAGGACATGGTCGATGGCTTCTCCGAGGATGTCCAGTCCCTTGGAGTCGGTGAGCCGCGAGATCATGCCGATGAGGGGCAGATCCGGGTCCTCGGGAAGCTTGGCCTCGCGCTGGAGGGCCAGTTTGTTCTCCCGGCGCAGATGGAGCGTAGCGGCATCATAGTTCCTGGCAATGTGCGGGTCTGTGTCCGGGTCGGCTGTTGCATAGTCGATCCCGTTCAGCACGCCGAACAGGCGATCGCGGCGATCTCTCAGCAGCGGATCGAGCCGCTCGCCGTACTCGGGACTCAGGATCTCCCTGGCATAGGTCTCGCTCACAGTGTTCACCAGGTCGGCCCAGTAGATGCCCCGGCCCATCAGATCTACCACCTCGTTCAGATCGGCCATCTCGGGGTGGTATTGGAATCCCCATTCGTGGAGACCGGCGATCTCGAGCACGCGGTGCCCAAAGATGCCCTGATAGGCCAGGTTGTGTATGGTGTACACGGCGACGACATCGGCAAAGGCGGGATCGTCCTTGTAGATGGTGTGCAGCCAGTTGGGCACGATGGCGGTGTGCCAGTCGTGGCAGTGGATGACGTCTGGCTTCCAGTCCAGGAGCTTGGTCGTCTCGAGCGCTGCGCGGCAGAAAAAGATAAAGCGATCGGCATCATCGGGGTACATGTAGATGCCCTCGCGATCGAAATAGGTGGCATTGTCCACCATATAGACGGGAACGTCCGGGGCGATGGTAGCCTTGAGGATGCGGGCCGGTGCGGTGGTGTGATGGATTGGCACGTCAAAATCGCCTACGGTCTCTTCCAGGCCAAAGTTGTCAGGGTCGATCCGCCCGTAGCGGGGCATGGCCACGCGGATGTCGTGTCCCAGGGCGCGGACCGCCTTGGGCAAGGCGCCTGCGACGTCGGCCAGGCCGCCGGTCTTGGCAAAGGGGACCACCTCGGCAGCCAGAAGCAGTATCTTTAGCGAATCATGTTCACCCATGGGACAGCCTTCCTCTCAGCAGCATGATTTGCGTTCTGTGCGCACGCTGGGCGGGCCTCTACGGTCCAGGTCCCCACGGCGAGCCGCGCCTGAATCGCACCCGCGTTTCCGGCAGGGGGCCTGCATCCAGGCGTTAGTATTGGCCGTCCAGCTCGTCGCGCACCGTGCGGTATAGCTCTGTCGCCCGTAGCTCTGCGAGACAGTAGCAGGGGGCGGCCAGGGCCCGGGCCAGGGCGGCGGCGAGCCCGCGATCGTAGGCCTCGTGCTCCATGTTGATCACGACCGAATGGATGCCTGCCCGCCGGATCAGGTCAGAGATCTTGTGGCATTCCTCCTGGGGGGGCGTCTCGGTCAGCGACACGTTGCCCGCGCCGTCGGTGAGGAGGATCAGCAGGGGCATGGCCTTGGGATGGAGGCGCATCTCGCGGCGGAAGGTGCGGTAGGCCAGCATCAGCCCCGCCGACAGGGGCGTCTTGCCCCCCACAGGCAGATGGCGCAGGGCGTTCTGCGCCAGTTCCACGCTGGAGGTGAAGGGCAGCACCAGCCGGGCCTCCTCCTTCTGAAAGACCACCAGCCCCACGCGGTCGCGCTTCTGATAGGCATCCACCAGGAGGGACATGATCGCTCCCTTGGTGGCCTCCATGCGCTGGGCACCGGCCATGCTCCAGCTGGCGTCGACCACAAAGAGGATCAGGTTCGCGGCCCGGCGCACCCTGACCTTCTTTTGCACATCCTGGGGCAGGATGGCCAAGGTGCCCGCTTCCGCCTCGCGCTTGACCTGCTGCAGGGCGGCCTGGCGGATGGTGGCGTCGAGCGCGATGTCGCTCAGGTCGCCATCGGCCGGCCGGGCGCGTGTGTAGCGCCCCCGCTTGCGATCTGTCAGGGTGGTAGAACGTTTCCCGGCCGTGTGGCGGGTCAGGCGATCCATCGGGGATTGAACACGGTGGGGGGTGAACACGTGGCCGATGGGCAGGATGAGGTCTGCCTGCTCCCCTTCGCCAACGCCCATCGGATCGGCGACGTGCCCCTGGAGGGGCGTGCCGGAGCCACTCAACTCCATGGCAGCGGGTTGGGCAGTCTGCTGCTCAGGAGGGTCTAGTACGTTTTTTTTTCCGCAGAGGGCTCCACCATCGATGCCCCCTGCTTCTCGGACTCCCGAGTCTCTCGACGCGATTCCTGCAGCCGGTCCGAGAGCTCGTTCAGGCGGTTCTCGGTCTCTTGGAACGGCATGCGCTTGAGGCGGTGGGGAAGGGCCAGTTCGGCGGCTACCAGGATGTCCAGTTCTGCAATGGCCGGGTCCTCCGCCCCGGCGCCGTTCCGGGCAAAGCGCAGGGCGGCGTGGGCCAGGGCAGTCTTGAGGATGACGATGTCGGCCCGGTGCCCGTCGACCTCAAACCCCGTGGTCAACTCGGCGATGGTGTACAGGTCGTTAGGCTCGTAGACCACGCCGGGCAGGATCTGGCGGGCGCGGGCGATCTCCATGGAGAGCTGCTGTTCGTACAGCTCCCACTCGGCGCGAAAGCCCTCCGGGTCGCTGTCGAACTGGACGGTGCGCTCCAGGATCTCTACCCGGGCCTGGTGGGCGGTGATGCCCTTGATCTCGACGCACAGGGCAAAGCGATCCAAAAGCTGCGGGCGCAGCTCGCCTTCCTCGGGATTCATGGTGCCGACGAGGATAAAGCGCGCAGGGTGGTCAAAGGAGATGCCCTCGCGCTCGACCACGTTGCGTCCCATGGCAGCCGAGTCCAAGAGCAGGTCGACGACGTGGTCGTCCAGCAGGTTCACCTCGTCGACGTAGAGCAGGCCGCGGTTCGCGGCGGCGAGCACGCCCGGCTCAAACTTTCTGCGGCCAGTCTTGATGGCTACCTCGATGTCCAGCGTGCCGACCACGCGGTCCTCTGTCGCGCTGACTGGCAGATCCACAAACTGGGTTCTGCGCTGGCTGACCGGCAGGGTTTCGCCCTTGGACACGCGCTCCCGGCAGTCGTCGCACAGTTGCTCGGGGCGGTCGGGATCGCAATTGAAGGGACAATCCGCCACGACGGCGATCTCGGGCAACAGCGCCGCCAGTGCCCGTGCGGCAGTCGACTTGGCCGTGCCTCGCTCCCCGCGGATGAGGACGCCGCCGATCTGCGGGCTGATCGCGTTGAGGATCAGCGCCGTCTTCATGGTGTCCTGACCGACTATGGCGGTGAATGGAAAGATGACCTGCATGAACTCCCTATCCTAGCGCCTGTGGCCAGTCGCGCACGCGACTGGCGATCCGGCTATCCAGCCTGGAATGTTTTGAAGCGGTCCTTCTTGGTGTTGCACACCGGGCAGCGATCCGGCGGGTCGCCGATGTGGGTAAAGCCGCACACCGGGCAGACATGTACCTCGCCGATCTCGAGGTCCTTGCCTGCCTCTGCGGCTGCCTTGGCATCGGCGTACATTTCGGCGTGGATCTTTTCCGCCTCTACAGCATATCTCATGCTTCGCGCTGCGCCTTTTTCGCCCTGGAGCTCTGCAACCTCCAAGTAGGCGGCGTACATCTCGTCCACCTCAAAGTTCTCACCGTCGATGCCGGCCCGCAAGTTGGCGACCGTGTCGCCAATGCCGCCCAGCTCCTTCAGGTGGTTCACGGCGTGTACCTGCTCGGCGTAGGCGACGGCGTGAAAGAGGCGCGCGATGTTGGGCTTGCCTTCTTTTGCAGCTTTGGCCGAGTATGCCAGGTACTTGATGTGGGCCTGGCTCTCGCCGGCAAGCGCTGCCTTTAGGTTTTCCTTTGTCATCTCTTTCATTGCTCTACTCCTCCTTTGGACTATCGACTACCGGCACCCTGGCGTACCGTGCGCTCACCCAGCCTGAGCTGCATGGACCCACGGACTCTACCATACCAGCAAGCAACCATGTGAATCGGGTCGGAACCGGTCATGCTGCGCCGGGCCCGACTGCTGGCAGATCTTATCATACCTGACTGGCAAAGTCAAACACCTGACGGGCCCAAGTGGAAGTAGCGAGAACGGGGGATGCAGGGGCGCGGCTCTGCGGCATCGTGCCGGGCCGCTCTCGCGGCTGTTGCGCACAGAACTTGGCAAATCGGCACCAACTCAACTGCGCATGCGTTGTTACGGGGATGATCCCACCGGGAGCCTTTCGAGCTTCAACTGCTCGATCTCTTGCATCTGCTCTGCGCTGATGGGACCCAGGCGCAACGCCCCGGCATCTTCCTCTACTTGTTCGATGGTACGAAAGCCCGGCACGGGCACCGTGCGTGGACTGCGGGCCCAGATCCAACCCAGGGCGCCCTGGACAAAGCTGCGACCGTCGCGAGTCAGTATCGGGTCCATAGCCCGGACTATTTCCAGATCCTGCAAGAACCTGGGGATCTCGAAGAACTGGCCGCGGCGGTCGTCCTCAGGCAG
>JBFFCR010000027.1:0-16872 GCA_041559855.1 Anaerolineae bacterium
AGCGACACGGCGAACCTCGACGAAGGCGCCATGTGGCCAACCTCCTTCGCGCTGAAGGAGTTGACTGCCGACGTAGAGGCAAAGATTGGTGCCCTCGTGAAGAAAGCGGTGAGCTGATTCTCGTTTCTCTGAGGTGCGGTACTACTCAGTCATACGGCGAGAACGCCAATGAGTACAGAGATTTGAGCTGGTTCGACCAGGGGGTGGAGATGATCCAGCCATGCAGTTGACCCGGCTAGCCGTGGTGCTCCGGCGTGGGCAGGAAGTGCTTGGGTCGAATCCATTATGGCATGGGCGCGGGTCTGGTAGAACGTCTGCACTGCTGGTGTGCAAGCAACGAGGCGTCAGACCATGAAACCTCACCCGTAGCCCGTGTCGAGCCTTGGCGCTCCAGCCGATTCACCCCTCGAGTCCTGCAACAGAATCCAGGACATCGAGGTTCATCACTATTACGGTGATGTTGTCATCACTGCCCCGCCGCAGCGCTTCCTTCATCAATGCCTCGCTTGCCGCTGCAGCATCTATGATGTGACGCTGATGTACTAGATCGACAGCACGTTGGTCACTCAGATAATCCCATAGGCCGTCACTGCCCAGGATCAGCCGCCTATCGCCTGGCCGCAGGGCTACTTCTATGATCGATGGATCTGCGAGCACCCAATCCTTAAGCCTTGTGTCGCCCAAAGAGCGCGTCACCGCAAGTTCCCCTCTTACTCTTGACACGTCATTCTGCCGACGGGTGATTCGTCCCCCTGCTTGCCTTATCCGTCGGGCTTCCTGTGGATCACTCGCCCTGTGCGCATGGGATAGGCGTTTTGCTATACCATTTCTGTCGAGGACGGCGTGAGCGTCTCCCACGTTGCCGACCACCAGCGTACTTCCGTTTATGTAGGCAACCACAGCTACAGCACCGCCAAAGTTCGCCCCCCATGAATCTGTTGTCGACCTTTCCCTGTCGGCGATGATTCGGTCTGTAGCCAGAAAAGCCTGTGTCATGGCCGCACCCGGACTGGGACTCTGAGCGAGGGCCTGCTCGAGCTCACAGTGCAACCTCTCTGCTGCGATGTCGGCAGCCGTCCCTCCATAGTGACCATCGTAGATCGCCGCCAGAAACTCTACCGGATTCCCGCGGAAACTCGGCACAGTGACAGATGCATCTTCCATAGTCCTCCTCTTCCCTCGAGTGGACGATTCGGAGTAAGCTGTCACTACGTTTTGCATCCGTTGTACCTCTGCCTTTCCAGTGTCCATCTTCAGGCGCTACGCTTTGTGCTCCTGGTGAGTCCGTGGCCAAGTCATACTGCAGCATGCGGTGAGAACGCGAGCGAGTACAGAGATCTGAGATGGTTAGTCCAGGTGTGCGGTGCCCATCATAGCCCGACTGCCTCAGTATGTCAAGCTCCCCCGGTTCGTGAAAGCGGCCAGCAGGTTCCACCGATTTGCCCATCTGTGCTATAATGGAAGGGAAGAGGCGCAGCCGCCCTGGCTGCCTCGAGTCTTCCCGCAGAGTGAGCGCCCGGACGGGCAGGGAGGAGATCTATGACAGCAGATGGCCTCACCAAGATCCGCCATGCAACCAAGGCTGGAGCCTGGTATCCGGGCACGAGACAGGAGCTGGTCCATGCCGTGGACCGCTACTTTGCGAACGTGGAACAGCCGCTGCTGGAGGGTGAGCTGCTGGGCCTGATCAGCCCCCACGCGGGCTACACCTACTCGGGCCAGGCAGCGGCCTATGCCTACCATCAGCTCCAAGGCAGGCAGGTGGACACCGTCGTGCTGCTGGGTCCCAGCCACTATGACTGGTTTGGCGCGTACGCCGTCAGCACCGAGGATGCCTACGAGACGCTGCTGGGACTCGTGCCTCTCGATCACGGCTTCATTGAGGAGCTGGCCGGAAGCGTCCCTTTGCACCGCATCCAGTGCGACCGGGAGCACGCGTTGGAGCTCCAGTTGCCCTTCCTCCAGCGCCAGTTGGGCGAGTTCCGCCTGGTGCCGATCCTGATGAGCGCCGACGATCCTGCTGCCGCCCGGTCATTGGCACGCGCGCTGGCCGAGATCGCGCGGCAGCGGGCTGCTGAGGGAAAGAAGGTGCTCTTTGTCGCCAGCTCTGACCTCTACCACATTGACGACTACGACCAGGTGCTCCGCCGTGACCAGCAGGTCGTGGACGCCGTTGCTGCCTACGATCTGGAGCGCCTTACATCGCTCTTCGCGGCCCCCGACTGTACCGTCTGCGGGCGCATGCCCATCCTGACCGTGCTACACGCGGCTCGCGCTTTGGGCGCAACCGCCGCCCGGGTCTTGTATCACACCAACTCGGGGGATGTCTCGGGCCTGCGGCTGCGTGGGCAGTACACCGTCGGCTACATGGCAGCGGCCGTGTACAGGCCCGCATCCGAGCCAGCCGAGATCGAGTAGGACAGCGACAGGGTGTTTGTCCAGGTTGTGGTCAACCGTCCCACGTACCCGCGTCCGCCCGTCGGGACCGGACCTGTTCGGGACGATCCCTCGTGGACCGGGACCTACACCTATCGCTTGCCAGAGCGCCTTCGCGATCAAGGCAGTGTAGGGCACCTCGTCCAGGTCCCCTTGGGTGCCAGCTCGGCCCAGGGTGTCATCGTTGCCCTGTCCAGCCAGCCGCCAGCCGATCTTCCCGCCGGAACGGCGATCCGTGACGTGACCGAGATCCTCGATCCGCTGCCCGTCGTCACACAGGCACAGATCGAGCTGGCCCGCTGGATCGCCCGCGAGTACCTGGCCCCCTTGAGCCAGTCCATGCGCTTGATGCTGCCTCCCGGCCTCGAGGCGCGAACCTTCATTGTGGTTAGCCAGACCGCGACCGCAGCCGGCACGGATCAACTGGCCTCCGATGAGGCAGCGGCTTTGCGGCTGCTGCACAGGCGTGGCGGGCGTGCGCGTGCTGACCTCCTATTGGGCCAGATCCAGGCCGACGATCCCGAAGCGGTGCTGCACAACCTGGCTGAGTGTGGCCTGGTGGACGCTCGCTATGCCCTCATCCCGCCGAAGCCTGCCCCTCCCCGCGTGCAGTACGTCCGGCTCCTGGCCGACGACGCGACCATCGAATCCGCCCTGCCTCGCCTGGGCAGGGCATCCAAGCAGGCCGATCTGCTACGGATTCTGGCAAGCCGTCCCGGCACACCGCTGCCGGGCACCGAGCACGACCCTCCTCAGCTTGCACCGACCTTTCCCACCGTTGCCGAGCTGTGCGATCTGGCCGGTTGCACCGAGGGACCGCTGCGCGCACTCGAGGCGCGTGGCTGGGTCAAGATCGCCGGGCGGCAGACCCTGCTACTGGCCCTGCCCGGCGCCGGGGACGCGGAGCTGGGCCGCGCTCCCAAGCAGGCCGAAGCGCTGTCTGCGCTCCTCGACCGCGGCGGCCCCGTCGATCTGGATGCCTTTCTGGCAGAGACTGGGGTTTCCCGGTCGATCATCTCTGCCCTTGAGGACAAGGGACTGGTGCAGCGGGTCGTCGAGGAGCCGATCGTGCTGCTGGCCCTGCCGCCTGGAGAGGTATTGGCGCGGATCATTGAGCTGCGCGGTGCCGAAAAAGAGCGCGCCGTGCTGACCATGCTGCAGGGGAGCGCGGATCGCGTTTGGGTTGGCGGGATCTATGCCCAAACAGGCGCCAATCTTGGCACCCTGCGCAAGCTGGCCGCTCGTGGGCTGGTCAGCCTTCACAGCACCGAGTTCGAGCGACCGCAGTCCATTGTCCCCGAGGCGCCGCCCCGCCTCACGCCCGCCCAGGTGGCCATCTGGCACGAGATTGAGCAGGCGATGGTGGCGCAAGGGACGCCCGGTACGTATGTGGCTCTGTTGCACGGGGTTACCGGTTCGGGCAAAACCGAGATCTACCTGCGCGCTGTGCAGGCCACCCTGGCGGCAGGGCGGCGCGCCATCGTACTCGTGCCCGAGATCAGCCTCACCCCGCAGACGGTGCGGCGTTTCGAGGCGCGTTTCCCGGGGCGCGTAGCCGTACTGCACAGCCAGTTGAGTCTGGGCCAACGCTATGCCGTGTGGGATCAGGTGCGCGGCGGCGAGGCCGACGTGATCATTGGATCCCGGCTGGCCCTCTTTGCCCCGATCTCGAGGCTGGGGCTGGTCGTCTTGGACGAGGCCCACGATGGTTCGTACAAGCAGTCGGAGCCGATCCCCTTGCCCGCCTACCATGCCCGCGACGCCGCCATCGAGCTGGGACGGCTCAGCGGCGCGGCCGTCGTGTTGGGCACTGCGACCCCCAGCATCGAGACCTACTTCCGGGCGCGGCAGGGCGTCTACCATCTGCTCGAGCTGCCCCAGCGCATCCTGCCGCAGCGAGCGGCTGCCGGCACATCAGCCACGGATGGAGGCGTGATAGAAGCGCCCGCCCTGCCGCCCGTGCGCATCGTGGACCTTCGGCAGGAGCTACGCGCCGGGAACCGCAGTATTCTCAGTCGCGCTCTCCAGGAGGCGTTGCGCCAGACCCTCGATGCCGGCGAGCAGGCCATCATCTTTCTCAACCGGCGCGGGACGTCCACCTTTGTCCTCTGCCGCGACTGCGGGCACGTCGTTGTCTGTCCTCGCTGCGACGTGCCACTCACCTACCACCGCTCCGGGCGCCGCGGAGGCGCATCTCCGGCGCGCGCCCCGGCGCTGGGGTTTCTGGTCTGCCACCACTGCAATCGTCGCGAACCGGCTCCCACTCACTGCCCCGAGTGCGGCAGCAGCCGCATCCGCTACTTTGGGCTGGGCACAGAAAAGGTGGAGGAGACGATCCGCCAGTTCTTTCCCCAGGCGCGCCTGCTGCGCTGGGATCGCGATACTGCCACGGGCTATGACCACGAGCACTACCTTCAAACCTTTATCGATCACCGGGCTGACGTGCTGATCGGCACGCAGATGATCGCCAAGGGGCTGCACTTGCCCCTGGTTACCCTGGTGGGTGTCGCCTCGGCCGACACGGCCCTCAATCTCCCCGATTTCCGGGCGGCCGAGCGCACCTTTCAACTGCTGACCCAGGTAGCCGGACGGGCCGGGCGGAGCCACCGCGGCGGGCGGGTCATTGTGCAGACCTACAACCCCGAGCACTATGCAGTCCAGGCAGCCTCGCGCCACGATTACGCGGCATTCTACGAGCGCGAGTTGGCCTATCGCCGCCAGCTCGACTACCCGCCCTATTGCCGGCTGGTCGCCCTGCGGTTCAGCCATCAAGATGCCCGCCGCTGCCAGGCCGAGGCCGTTCGCCTGGGCCGCTGGCTCGAAGCCGAGATCCGGCGCCTGGGCCTCCCGGCCGAATTGATCGGCCCGGCGCCCTGTTTCTTTCGCCGCATCCAGGGCCGCTACCGTTGGCAGATCGTCGTCCGCGCGCCCGATCCCACCCTTCTGCTGCGCGATCTGGCGTTGCCCCGGGGCTGGGGTGTGGATGTGGATCCCATCACCCTACTCTGAAGTACGAGAGGCTCATGAGACTGTTGTGCATTCGCCACGGCCAGTCTGTGACCAACAACCAGGGACGCTTCCAGGGTCAACTGGACTCACCGCTCACCGACCTGGGGCGGGAACAGGCCCGTGCGCTGGCCCGCCGGCTGGTGCGCGAGGGGTGGTCGCTGTCGGCCATCCACACCAGCGACTTGAGCCGGGCAGCCGAGACGGCCCAGATCCTGGGCGATGCGCTGCGGGCGCCGGTGTTCCCCGATGAGCGCCTGCGCGAGCATGACGTCGGCATTCTGACTGGCCTAACCCTTGTCCAGATCGAAGAGCAGTACCCCGAGATCAACCGTGCCTTGCACCACGACCCGGTCTTGCCCGCCATACCCGGCGAGGAGAGCCAGGACGCTTTCCGCCAGCGGGTCGTGTCCATGCTGGACCAGATCCGCTCCTCCCACGGTGAGGAACAGGCGGTCGCCATAGTCTCGCACGGGCGCACCCTGGGCATGATCCTCGTTGACCTTCTGGGACTCGACCCGGATCGACGGATGCCGTTTCGCTTCGGCAACACCTCCCTCAACGTGGTCGAGCTGTACCCGCATCGCGACCTGCTGGCCTGTCTGAATGATCTCTGCCACCTGGACGACGGCCTCCGTGGATAGGGGCAGCCGAGCCAGGTCGCCGGCTGGCGGCAACTACGGGTCGGCAGCGGTTTGTCACATCCATGCACCTATGCTATACTGGCAGCGTCAGGCCCCTGTAGCTCAGAGGACAGAGCAGTGGTTTCCTAAACCATGTGTCGCAGGTTCGAGTCCTGCCAGGGGTACCTACCCCGATCGGGGTTCTTTTTTGTTCCGGGCCTGGGCGTGAGCCGGGCACGCCGCTGCAGGGGTTCGTCGTGCAGTTCTCGCACTGCCACCCTGTCTGGCCTGGAGGGGCGAGCTATGGTGCAATCGCTTACCGAGAGCAGGTCTGCCCCGGCGCCGATCTGGTGCGCGGGGCAATGTCTGGATCCTTAGGAGGAAGTTGGAAGTATGAGTCGACAGCCGAAACGCGATCTTCGGAGGAAGCAACAACGACGGCGTAAGCTGCAGGCGCTCCGTGAACGTCTGGAGAACACCGAGAGCCCCGAACAGCGCAAGCGCCTCATCGAAAAGATCAAGAAGATCAGCCCCACTGCGCCTGTGCCGGACAAGTAGGCGGGGCTCTTAACTTCTCAGTTCCCTTCGGTGGGCACGTTGTATGTCGTCGGTGCGCCAGCGGGTGATCCGCGCGATCTCACCCGCCGCGCGCTGAGGACCCTCAGAGAATCCATCCTCGTCGTCGCCGAGGACGTGGGCGACGCTCGGCAGTTGCTGGACCATTACGGCCTTGACACGCCCCTGGCCCCCGCAGCGACGCACACGTGCCTGGACGCTCTGGCAAAAGGCGACGTGTCGTTCCTGTGTCCCGGGCAGCATCCGGCGCCCTTGGGACCCGGATACCAGCTCATCCGTTTGGCGCTGGATCGCGGGCATCCCGTTGTGCCCATTCCGGGGGCCAGCCTGCCGGTCACGGCCCTCATCATCTCTGGCTTGCCGGCTGACAGCTTTGTCTTCATGGGCGAGTTGCCCCGAGACCCCGCTGAACGCGGGGATCTGCTGCTGACGGTTCGCTCGGAGCACTGTTCCGTTCTTGCCCTGGCCTCGCGCGACCTCTTGCCCTCCGCGCTCGCCGACCTGCCTGGCACGTTAGGCGACCGCCCCCTCGCCTTGGTGAGCTCCTCGGTGCGGGGTGCAGAGCTGGTGTGGCGCGGGCGCAGCGCGGAGGCGTCCGCAGGGCCTCTGGAGCTGGCTTTGCCCGGACCCTACGTCCTCGTCATTGGCGGTGCTCCGGATGAAGCCGTGCAGTGGGATGAGGAGCGCCTTGACGCAGAGATCCGGAAGCGACAGGCCGCCGGGCTTGGGGCCAAAGAGATCAGCCAGGATTTGGCCAAGAGCTCCGGCTGGTCGGGCCGCAAGATCTACCGGCTGTGCGTCGAGCTCGCCCGGCTGGACCGCACCCAGGAAGGGGAAACCGATGGCCGATGAGAAGGCATCACAACTCTATCCGATCAGGCTCCAAGCGCTGTCCAAAGAGAAGGTCTGGGGAGGGACCAGGATAGCCGCGCGCTTTGAGCACACTCTCCCAGCAGACAGGCCTGTTGGGGAGGTTTGGATTCTTTGGGATCAGTTGGTGGTGAGCAACGGCTCGTTCCGCGGCAAGAAGCTGGCAGAGCTGGTTCGCGACTACCCGGTCTCCCTCTTGGGCCGGCGCGCTGCCATCGACCAGGAGCCTGTATTCCCGCTGCTGATCAAGTTCGTCGACGCGAGCGACACGCTATCGGTCCAGGTGCACCCGGATGACGCCTATGCCCAAGCACATGAAGGAGAGCCCTTTGGCAAGGCCGAGGTGTGGGTTGTCCTGGACGCTGACCCGGGTGCCCGGCTGATCCATGGTGTCAAGCATCCCCTGACCAGAACCGATGCCAGGCGCGCCATCGAGGCCGGCAGGCTGGAGGATGAGCTGGAGTACATAACGGCCTTCCCTGGTGACGTCATCATGAATGCGCCCGGGACGGTCCATGCCCTGGGGGGAGGCGTTCTGCTCTACGAGCTTCAGCAGTCCTCGGACCTCACCTACCGGCTGTACGATTGGGACCGGCGGGATCCCAACCGTCCGCTCCACATCGACAAGGCGCTCGACGTCGCCCGCCTGGAGCCCTTTGCCTCACACAAAATCACACCTGTCCCATTGGCGGAGGCAGGCGGAACGCGGACCATCCTCTGCGCATGCGAGCAGTTCGCGGCCGAACTGCTCCGGGTGCGCTCGTCCACTGCCGAGCGTCCTGCAGGGGAGAGCTTTCACGCGCTCACTGCCCTACAGGGAGCAGGCCTGGTGCGCACGGGGGCGCATCCCTCCTCCCCAGTTGAGCTTGCGTCTGGCGAAACGATCCTGATCCCTGCCAGCATCGCGGAGTACGAGATCGAGGCCGGCGGCGGCAGCCAACCTCTCGAGGTAATCAAGGCCTACATTCCCGATGGTCCTGAGGGCATCGTGGACTGGCTGAGGGATCGGGGCATCCCCGACGCGGAGATCGACCAACTGCGAGGGCATGGCTGATCGCAGGCCCTGCGCGTCCCCCTTTACCGGGGCGAACTGGAACCAAGGGGCATTCCTACCTCGCCAAGAGGCTGAAGCCCTTTCTGCTCGGCATAGTAAGTATAATCTCCCGGGTACTCGGTCAGCGCGCCGTCCTCCAGCTCTACGACGCGGTCAACCACGCGATCCAGGAAGTAGCGATCGTGGGATATCACCAACACGGTCCCCTCGAATTCGTCCAGCGCGTTTTCCAGAACCTCGCGCGATGCGAGGTCCAGGTTGTTCGTCGGCTCGTCCAGCAGCAGGAAATTCGCGTCCGATAGCATCAGCTTGGCCAACTGCAGCCTGCTTCGTTCCCCGCCGGATAGATCCTGTACCCTCTTGCGGGTCATCTCATAGGGAAACAGAAACCGGCCCAGATGGCGAACGGCCTGCTGCTCGTACATCGGTCGCACCTGGCGAATCTCCTCAATCAGGGTCTTGCCCGGGTCGAGGGTTTCGTGCTCCTGAGCATAGTAGCCGATCCGCACACTGGGGCCGACCTTGATCACTCCGCCGCTGGGCTCGAGCTGGCCCAGGATGCAGCGAAAGAGAACGCTCTTGCCTGCCCCGTTGCGTCCCAGCATGCCCGCCCGCTCTCCATGCCGCAAGAGGAGCTCCAGCCCGACAAGTACGATCTGCTGGTCGTCCGGGCCCGACGGGGCCGGGAACGCCATGTCCAGGTCGAGTATCTCCAGCACTTTCTGCGAGCCTCGCCAGCCGTCGAGTTCCAATCCCATGCGGCGGCGCTCCATCGTCGGCTTTTCGACGCGATCCATTCGCTCCAGCATCTTGCGCCGGCTTCGCGCCTGGCGGGCATGCCGCTCATCCACCACGATGCTGGCCCAGTGCTCAAAGCGGGCGATGGCGGCCTCGATGCGGGCGATCTCTTTCTGTTGGGCCTCGTACATCTGTTGCTGGCGGAGGAGGCGCAACTGCTTTTCCACGGCATAGGACGAATAGTTGCCCTCGTAGAGAGTCAGTCGCTGATCCTCCACCTCGGCAATGTGCGTAACCGTGCGGTCCAACAGGTAGCGATCGTGGGACACGAGCACCACGGTCCCCGGGTAGGCGTTGATGATCTGCTCCAGGTATATCTTGCGCGCCAGGTCCAGGTGGTTGTCCGGCTCATCCAACAGCAGCAGGCTGTGCCCGGCCCGGTTGTCGCCAGAAACCGTGGTTCCAGCGGCCAGAAGCTTGGCCAGACCCACCAGCTTCTTCTCTCCGCCAGACAGGGCGTCCGTAGGTAGCTCGAAATCGCCTTCGTCCATGCCGAGGGAGCGCAGCGCGTCGCGGGCGCGGCTTTCGTAGCGGTAACCATCCAGCCCCTCAAACCTTTGCTGAGCACGCGCATGCGCAGTCAGCACGCGCTCCAGCGCTGCCTCGTCTCCATAGACCTGGGGATCGGCCATGCGCGCCTCAAGTTGGCGCAGCTCGCCTTCCACGCGCACCAACTCCTCGTGGGCGCTCATCATCTCTTCCCACACTGTATGATCGGGATCCAACAGGGGGTCTTGGGCCAGGTAGCCGATCTGAGCCTCTTTGTGGCGGTGCACGAACCCGCTGTCCGGCCTCAGTTCGCCGCTCAGTATGCGCAACAGGGTGGACTTGCCCGCGCCATTCGGTCCTACCAGGCCGATCTTTTGCCCGGCGCGGATCTCCCAGCTGATGCCATCCAGCACCGTCTGCACGCCGTACCTATGAACGATGTGGCTCAGAGTAGCAACGATCACGGTTAGCCCTTGCCAGCCCGCTTCACTTCCGGCAGGGGAAGGCAGTCCTGCCGGCAGTAGCAGACGGTGCCTTTCAGGCTCTATTCCTTCTTGTTCAGAAAGCGCCGGATGATGACGATGTTGTCGTGAAGCTGGATCCTGTCGCCCTCTTTCAGGTCGGTCAGCGGCTTGCTCGACCAGCTGCGACCGTCCATCTGAAAGACTGCCAGCCGCGAGTCTCTTTGGGCGTGTTGCTTCTGTACGTAGGCCAGCCCGGTTAGCCACCCCTCACCGTCGATGGAGCAACTGGTCACTGCGCCGACCACACGTCCCTTGCGGCTGACGACCACATCACCCTGCCTCGGCATTCGAGCGTGCTGCTCCTCGAACCGGAAGCGGACCAGTTGAGATTCGCGCTCCCGTTCGTGGGCCGCGTAGGCTGCCTTGCCCACAAAGAACGGCTTGTACAGCTTGACGTAGGGGGCAAATCCCGCGTCTGCCGGGTTGAGGTGCAGCGGCCCGGCCAGTTCGTGACCGTACAGGGGCAACCCGGCCTCGATCCGCAGGCTGTCCCGCGCCGCCAGGCCAACGCGGTGGAGGCCAAAGCTCTCGCCGTGCTCCAGCAGCGCATGCCACAGCGCAGGGGCTGCGGCAGGATGGACAAAGATCTCAAAGGCCACCGGTTCGCCGGTGTACCCTGTGCGAGCCAGGTAGAGATCATAGCCCGCCAGACGTCCGTGGATGATCTCGTTGCGCTTCATCTCTAGCAACCGCTCGCGCAGCGGATCCGCGGGGGCATCGGTCGATGCGGCGTCATCCAGCATGGAGAGCAGGATCTCGCGCGAACGGGGGCCTTGCAGCGCCAGTTGGACGCGCGTCTCTGTGCCCTGGGCCGGGTCGCGCAGGTCGCGGACGACGACGGTCTCGGTGCCCAGCGCGCAGGACCATGGGCGCTCGGCATCGATCATCACCCGTCCCTCGCGAACGGCGTTGACCCACGCCCAGTCCTTGTCGTTGTTGGCCGCATTGACCACCATCCAATACCGTTCCTTCTCCAGGCGATAGACATAGATGTCGTCCACAACCTTGCCCGCGTGGTCCAACAGGAACGAGTACTGGGCCTGTCCCACGTTCAACAGCGAGACGTCATTGGCGGTCAGGGTATTGACAAAGAGGTGTACATTCTCGCCGCTGAACTCGAAAAGCCCCATGTGGCTGACGTCGAACAATCCGGCGGCCTCGCGGACCGCCTGGTGTTCCTCCTGGACTGAGCTGTAGCGGATCGGCATCTCCCAGCCGGCGAAGGGGGCCATCTTGGCCTCTGCCTGCACGTGGGCGTTGTAGAGCACCGTCTGCTTGATGGGGGCATCGGCTGGCTCCTCCCAGGCAAAGGCCGGCATCGGCTCGAGCCCGCCGGGCGCATGAGCCCGTGCCCTCTGCCCGATCCAGTACGGTTTGTGAAAAGCCCAGCCCGTGTCGCCACCCTCCTCGTCCTCCTTGCCAAAGGATGCCAGTTCAGGCGGTCTCGAGTCCCAATCGTCGGCCAGCAGGTGCGACAGCCGGCGGACGACAACCGGGCCGGGCGCTTTGGCGTACGGATCGTCGTCGTCCATGTGTACGTACCCGTCAGAGAGGGCGCGCAACCAGTGGGCCACGCGAGACTCGGCCGACTTAACGATCAGCAGTTGGAAGCAGGTCGTATCCTGCCGTGGGCGCATGAGCACCCCACCGCTCATTGGCCGGCCATCAGGCTCGAGGATCCAGGTTGGCTGGCTCTCGCCCGGCCCCAGGGCATAGACGTCGTTCGTCATCGCCACGTTGCAGAATCCGCGCGCGTGCGTGCCCTCAATCTCGATGATGTCCCACTCACCCCCAGGGTCCTTGGTGGGCTTGTACATGAAATAGTGGTGCGGGTAGCCGCTGGGGCAATAGTCCGACCCCAGGTCGGCCCGGCAGGCCATTTCCACAACATCCCGCTTGGCCTCCTCCAGCAGGTCGAATGGCACCTTGGCGCGATACACAGGTCCGTAGCGTCCGGCGTAAGCGTAGGGCTCGGCAGCCTGGAGCACCCTGGCGATGATCTCGGCCAAGCGCTCGATCTCCTGCGCCTGAAAGCCCCGCTGTGTGATCCACGGCGTCCCCAGCCGGATGCCACTGGGATTCCGCGCGCTCCGGTCGCCCGGGATGGTGTTGCGGTTGAGAACGATGCCTGCTATATCGAGGATGCGGGCGGCGGTATCGCCCATGAGCGGGGTGCCCTTTTTGCCGTCGGGGCTCACGCCAAAGCCGGCGCGGACGCTCTTGCAGTCTGCCAGGAGCATGTGGGTGTCGGTCCCCCCGTAGGGGATGCGCAGGCCCTGCCGTTCCAGCTCGGATGCCAGGTGCGCCGCGTTCTTGATCACCTGCGCCTGGAGCTGCTTGAACGACGGCGAGCGTGCCAACTCAAAGGCCACGGCCATGCCGGCGATGGCATTGACGTGTGGCCCGCCCTGCTCGCCGGGAAACACAGCAGAGTCGATCTTTTGCGCCAGCTTCTTGTCGGTGGTCAGGATGCAGGCCCCTCGTGGCCCGTAGAGCGTCTTGTGCGTCGTAAAGCTGATGACATGCGCGTGCCCGACCGGGCTGGCAACCACACCGGCAGCCACCATGCCGGCAATGTGCGAGATGTCGGCCAGCAGGTAGGCGCCGGCCTTGTCGGCAATCTGGCGGAAGCGGGCCCAATCCGGCATCCAGGGATAGGAGGTGTAGCCAGCAATGATCATCTTGGGTTTGTGCTGCCGGGCCAGTTCCTCAATCGCGTCATAGTCCAGGCGCTCGCTCTTGAGGTCGATGCCGTACGAGACGATATTGTAGAGCTTGCCCGAGCGGTTGGCCGGGCTTCCATGCGTGAGATGCCCGCCGTGCAGCAGGTCCATGCCCATCACCGTGCTGCCGGGGGGAACCAGGGCGGCATAGACGGCGCTGTTGGCCGGAGAGCCTGACAGCGGTTGGACATTCGCCCAGATCTCTTCGGGAGGGATCCTGTCGGTGGCAAAGGCCTCGGCGGCCCGGCGCTGCGCCAGCGACTCGAGGACATTCACATACTCGACGCCTCGGTAGTAGCGCCGGTCCGAGTAGCGCCGGTAGTGGGCTAGCTGTGTCTCATAGTCCAGGATCTCTGCCTGCGTCTCGCCGTGGATACTGGGATCCGGGTAGCCCTCAGCATAGATGTTTTGAAAGACCGAGCCGAGTGCTTCGCGCACTGCCTCGGGGGCCTGACTCTCGGAAGGAATCAGGATCAGCTTTCGTCCCTGCCGTTCCGCCTCATTCTGGATGAGGTCGGCAACGGCGGGATCTAGCGAGGCAAGGCTACTCCCGAAGAAACTCAGCATCACACACCTCCTGTGGTCAGGGCAATGGAGCCGTCGGCGCGGATCGCGCCGCACAGAGTGTATCAGCGATGGCCCGAAAAGTCAAAAGGAAACAGGGCGACCTGGTCAGGCCGCCCGCTGCCGGGATGAGCGCTGCCGCCGCTGTTCGTCTACAGGTCGAGCTGGAGATAGCGCTGCCACACCTCAGCCGAGAGCTCGCGCGCCCTGGCAGCGATTGCTTCCTCGTCCAGTGTCAGCAGCTTGCGGTCGCGCATGAGCCACTTGCCAGCAACCATGGTCGCCGTCACGGCGCTTGCCTCAAAGCCAAATAGAATGTGCCAGGGCAGGTTGCCGGCTGTGAGCTCGGTGAAGGGGTAATAGTCTACCAGGATCAGGTCGGCGCAGGCGCCCGGCGAGATCTCGCCCAGCGGCGCATCAGGCCAAAAGACCCCAGTCAGCGCGGCGTTGTTTGTGACCGCCATCTTGACAATGTCGTACCCGTTTGCGCGTCGAGGATCGCCGTGCCATGCCTTGTGCAGCAGGTACGCCGCCTTCCATTCAGCCCACATGTTGTTGGAGAACCCGTCGTTGCCCATGGCTACCTTGATCCCGCCGCGCAGCATCGTCTCCACTGGGGCCACGCCGACCGCGTTGTTCATGTTGGACCGCGGCTGGTGCGTCACCCAGGTGCCTGTGTCGCGCAGGATCTCCATCTCCCAGGCGTCGACGTGCACGCAATGGACCAGGATGCTTTTGGGACCGAGGATGCCCGCATCGTGCAGACGCTCCACCACCCGTTTGCCGCTCTTGCGCAGGCTGTCCTCCTGGTCTGAAATACCCTCCGCTGCGTGGATGTGAAAGCCGGTGTCCAGGCCCCGGGCTGCCGCAACACAGTCCGCCAGCGTCTCGGCCGATAGCGTCAGCGAGGCGTGCAGCCCGAACGAGGCTGCCAGCAGCGGGTTGCCCATCTCTGCGACTGCCCGCAGGAAGCGCGTGTTCTCGGCGATCCCAGCCATTGCTTCGTCCATCCCGTTGCGATCGGTCACCTCGTAGCACAGGCTGGCGCGCAGCCCTGCCTCGCTCACCGCGTCCGCGATCTGGTCCAGGCTGCCCTCCAACGCGGATGGGCTGGCGTGGTGGTCGATGAGGGTGGTCGTGCCATGCTTGATCGCATCCACCAGGCAGACCAGTGCGCTATACTTTACGTCCTCCGCCAGCAATGCCCGGTCCAGCCGCCACCAGAGCTTCTCCAGGATCTCGGGAAAGTCCCGGGGTGGCTCGCCGGGGATGGCCATACCTCGCGCAAAGGCGCCGTAGAAATGCGTGTGTCCGCAGATATTTCCCGGCATGACAAGCTGCCCGCCCGCGTCCACGACGTCGTCCTGCGGAAAGGCGGCTACAAGGTCAGCCGCAGGCCCGACATCGGCAATCTGGGCACCATCTACCCGCACAGCGCCGCCTTCAATGATCTCGTTACTCTCGCCAAAGGTCACGATCCGCCCGTTGGTGATCAGCATCGCAATACCTCCTCATACAGGACTACGGCGTGGGGATGTCAGCCCGGCGCCCGTCCATTACCCTGTTGCGCACCTACTCCCGGTATTCCCTACTCCTCCGTCTCTTCACGCACGCCTGCCATCAACAGGCCGAGCTGTTCGGGCGTTGCTTGGTCAGCGTCCACCACGCCCATGATCTGCCCCTCGTAGATCACGGCAATCCGGTCCGACAGAGCCATGATCTCATCCAAGTCCTCCGAGATGAGGAGGATGGCAAGGCCATTCTGGCGCTGCTCCAGTAGCAGGGAGTGGATATATTCGGTGGCGCCAATGTCCACGCCGCGGGTGGGTTGTGCAGCAACTAGCACTCGTGGATTCCGGGATAGCTCGCGGGCCACGACCGCTTTCTGGATATTTCCGCCGGACAGGCTCTTGACCATCGTGTCGCGGGAAGGTGTCTTGATCCGGAACTTTTCGATCAACCTATCGGCATACTCGGCGATGACTCTTAGGAAAAGCAATCCCCGCTGCGAGAAGGGTTTCTCGTCGTGGTCGCGCAGGATCATGTTCTCTGCGACTGTGAACTCCTGGATCATGCCGTCCTTCATCCGCTCTTCAGGGATGTAGGCCATGCCCAGCTCGGTGCGTTGGCCCGGTTTCAGCCTCGTGATGTCCTGGCCTTCGAGAAACACCTCTCCGTCGGTCAGGGGCCGCAGCCCCGTGATCACCTCGGCAAGCTCGCTCTGTCCGTTGCCCGACACGCCAGCCAGGCCCAAGATCTCGCCCGAGTGAACAGCCAAGTCCGTGCCGCGCAGGGCAGGGGTCTCGCGGTTGCTCAAAGCGTGCAGGTTCCGAACGACCAGCCGGGCATCACCAGGCTCCAGCTCGACACGGTAGGGCTTCATGGTGACCTCGCGCCCGACCATCATCTGCGCCAGGCTTGCCTTTGTGCAGCCTTCAATATCACAGCTATCCACTCGCCGTCCATCGCGCAGCACTGTCACCCGGTCGCAGATGTCCAACACCTCGTGCAGCTTGTGCGAGATAAAGATGATGGCGTGGCCATCCTTGGTCATCTGGCGGAGAGTCACAAAGAATTCATCGACCTCCTGTGGAGTCAATACTGCGGTCGGCTCGTCAAGGATGAGCAGGGCTGCGCCGCGATAGAGCGCCTTGAGGATCTCCACCCGTTGCTTCTGACCCACGGCGAGCTGCCAGATGTAGGCGCCAGGATCGACGCGCAGGCCATAGATGTCAGCCAGCTCGAGGATGCGCTTCGATACGCGGTCCAGGTCGGTGAGTGGCCCCCGCGAAGATGGCAGACCTAGCGCCACATTCTCGGCGACCGTCAGCGATTCGACCAGCATAAAGTGCTGGTGGATCATGCCGATGCCCAACCCAATGGCATCGGTCGGCGAGGCGATGCTCACCGGCTCGTCGTTGATCCAGATCTCACCCTCGTCAGGCGCGTACATCCCATAGAGCACCTTCATCAGGGTGCTCTTCCCGGCCCCGTTCTCGCCCAGCAGGGCGTGGACCTCGCCAGCGCGCACGTCGAAATCGACCCTGTCGTTAGCCAGCACGCCGGGAAAGCGCTTGGTGACTCCCTTCAGTTCCAGGTGTTCGATCTGCGGCCGTTCGGAAGACCCGGTGTTTCCGTTATCTCTTGTCATCGCCCACTCCTGCTTATCAACTCCTGTGTGTTGCGTGTCCGCATTGCGGACACGCAAC
>JBFFCR010000028.1:0-16816 GCA_041559855.1 Anaerolineae bacterium
CGCCTGGTACGTAGCGTGACCCGATGACGACATCAAAATGCGCGAGCGCCGCCAGCAGATCGGGGATATAGCGGGGGTGGTGCGAAAAGTCGGCATCCATGGTCAGGATAGTCTCCATACCGTTGCCTAGGGCAGCCGTCATACCGGCGATGTGGGCGGTTCCCAGCCCCAATTTGCCGGCGCGGTGAATCACGCGTACGCCTGTACGCTGCGCCGCAAGCTGGTCTGCCAAACGCCCGGTTCCATCGGGCGAGTTGTCGTCCACAATGATGACGTGCGAGTCGATACCGAGGTCCAGAATGCTCTCAACCAACAGGCCAATATTCTCTCGCTCGTTATAGGTGGGGATGATGATGGCATGTTCGCTCAACTCTCTGGTAGTCCTCCAGCTTGTTGTTGCCCATTGTAACCCCAATCCGGCAACTGCGCAAGGCGAACCGGTAGCGTGTAAGGGCACCAGCGATAGGCTTGCAGTCATGGATCCTCTATGCTACAATGATCAGGATGCGGGCCGCCGGGCAGGGCTGGTGCATCTTTTCCTCGGCATCGCACGAGCGGCGGACTGGTGCGGAGGATCATGTGGTGCCGGATACGGCGGTACAACCGAGTGTGTGAAGCGGGGTTGGAGGGACGCTGTGCGCGAATCGGAACCTAGCAACGAGCATGATCTTCGCTCCCATGGTCCAGCGCTACGTTACGCGTTGGCAGTGTTCATCGCAGTTCGTGTGACTCTGACCATCTTTGTTGCCTTGATGGCTCTTCTGTTTCCTGATTCATCGGGCAGCGATCAGCCAGAAGCCTCCTCTTCTGGATCTCCGGCGGTCTCCGTAGACTTGGAAGCGCTCCTGCTCGATCCCTGGCAGCGATTTGACGCGCTATGGTATGTGGGCATCGCCGCGGAGGGATATGGCTTTGATGTCTACTTTGGGGATACCGTGTTTCCGCCACTCTACCCTGCACTCATCCGCAGCGTGGGTTTGGTGCTGGGCGGCAACTATTCCCTGGCTGCTGTTCTCGTCTCGAACGTCGCGGCTTTCATTGCACTTTTCTTGCTGCTCCAACTAGTGGAGTTTGAGCTAGACCGGCCGACTGCCAGGCGTGCGACTCTATATCTGGCGGTTTCGCCCGTGGCCTTCTTTCTGTTTGCTGGCTACTCCGAGTCTCTATTCCTGGCACTGAGCATTGCTGCCCTATATTCTCTGAGGAAAGGCTGGTGGGGACGCGCCGGCTTGATGGCACTCCTTGCCACGTGGGCGCGAACGTCAGGCTGGCTTCTGGCGATTCCCTTTCTGGTCGAATATGTCCGGCCGAGGCAAGGGCATCGTCCTCCACCGACAGTGCTGCTCTCTGTTGTCGCTGCCCCCATAGGCTTGGCCATGTTTGTGTTGTTTCGAGAGCTAGCTGGCTTTCCCCCCCTTGAAGCCTTGTACACCACCTACTGGCGCAGTCGCATCGTGTTTCCATGGCAAAGCATCATGGAGGCAAGTCGCTACGCGCTGTCTGGTGCGTACCATCCCGCCGATCTGTTCGATCTCCTCTCGACCTTTGTCTTTGTCGGATTGACTGTGGTTGGCTGGCGCAAGATCCCGACCCTGTACAGCCTCTATCTGGCGGCTGGTACACTGTATCCCTTGGCCCGGCTCAAAGTGCCAGTGCACCCGTTGCAGAGCCAGTCACGGTACTTGCTGGTGCTGTTTCCTGCGTTCATAATCCTGGCGCAGTTGGGCGAGCGCCCCTGGGCAAATCGGGTCATTCTCTATTCATCTGTCGCGTTGCTGCTGTTCTGGACCGGGCAGTTCGTCATCGGGGGGTGGGTGGCCTAGTCAGTGAATCCAGGTTGGTGAATTCCGGGTCCCGTGCGGCTGCGTTCCTCCCCTAGTGGACGATGATCTACAGGTGTACTCGAGGTTCGACTTCTCTTGTCGGATCAGGGGATACGCAGATGGTGATACCTGCTCTGGGCCAGATGCGCAAAAGAGGAGAAGCCAGGACTGCACAGTGACGTGAATCCTTGCCTCTCCTCTGGCTTGCTGCTCTATCCCATGACTGTAGGCTTCTGTGATGCTAACGCGTCGAGCCCGATCCTCAGATGCCCAGGTATGCCTCTCGTATGCGCTCGTCACGCGCCAGTGTTCTGCTGGGACCCTCAGAGTCGACTTTGCCTTCGGCGAGGACGTATGTATACTCGCTGACGGCCAGCGCCATCTGCACATTCTGCTCCACGAGGAGCATTGTCAGGCCCTCGTCCTTCAAGCGCTGTAGCACCTCAAAGAGACCCAGCACTAGGACAGGGGCCAACCCGAGGGACAGTTCGTCGAACATGAGGATCTCGGGCTGCGCCATGAGGCCGCGGGCCACGGCCAGCATCTGCTGCTCACCTCCTGAGAGTGTGCCGGCCCTCTGGTCTGCTCTCTCTTTCAGGCGGGGCAGCATGTCGTAGACCTTCTCAAGGTTCTCCGAGAAGTTCGCCCTGGCTCGCGTGGAGTAGGCGCCCATCTGTAGGTTTTCGTACACGCTCATGCTGGGGAACAACTGGCG
This sequence comes from Anaerolineae bacterium, assembly GCA_041559855.1. Classification (GTDB taxonomy): domain Bacteria; phylum Chloroflexota; class Anaerolineae; order JAAYZQ01; family JAAYZQ01; genus JBFFCR01. Next base: position 2,539 of record JBFFCR010000028.1, read on the forward strand.
GCCTTCCGGGACCAACACGAGGCCCCGGGCAGCCTTTGCATGTGGCGAGATGCGGGTCACATCGTTCCCGTCAAAGATGACGGTCCCCCGCGAAGGTTTGAGCAGACCCATCACGGTACGCAATAGCGTCGTCTTGCCCGCGCCGTTGGATCCGACCAGGGCGGTCAATTTCCCTTGCTCGAGATTGAGCGACACGTCCCACAGGATCTGCACTTCGCCATAGCCGGAAGAAACGTTCTGTATCTCTAGCAACGCCATGCTCAGTCCTCCCCCATCAGCCGCTCGGCGAGCTTTGGATCGCCCAGGTATGCCTCGATCACCTTGGGATCATTGGCTACTTCTTCTGGTGTGCCCTCCGAGATCTGTTGGCCATAGTCGAGGACGATGACCCGGTCAGAGACGTTCATCAGCGCGTGCATGACGTGCTCGATGATGAGGATGGTAACGCCCCGCTCCCGGATTTGGCGCACGACCTCGACCATCTCTGCGATTTCGGTAGGGTTGAGCCCGGCCAGGACCTCATCCAGCAAGAGCAGATACGGGCGGGCAGCCAGGGCGCGCGATAGCTCCAGGCGTTTCTTTTGAGCCACATTGAGGCTTGCCGCGAGTTGGTCTCGTCGCTCGGCGAGGCCCGTGAAAGCTAGCACTTCATCGGCGATTACCTCTGCCTGGGACAGAGACCGCTGCTCGTGCCCAAAGCATGAGCCGACCATAACGTTCTCCAAGACGGTCAGTTCCTCTAGCGGCTGCACGATCTGGTGGGTGCGGGCCAGCCCCAGCTGGGCAATGCGGTACGGCTTGAGACCGGTGATGTCCTTGCCTTGGAAGAGTACTTGCCCTTCCTCTGGCGGGTAGATTCCGTTGATGCAGTTGAACAGGGTCGTCTTTCCGGCGCCGTTGGGACCAATCAACCCCAGGATCTGTCCCTCAGGTAGATCAAAGGTAGCGTGAGCCAGAGCCTGCAGCCCGCCAAAGCGTTTGGATACATTCTGAACCTGAAGGATCGCGCTTCCGCTCATACTAGTACCCTCCGCAGGCGCGCAAACTGGCTTCGCAACCAACCGACCACGCCCGCCGGAACAAATAGGACGATGATCAGCAGTAACACTCCGGCAACTGCCAAATGGATCTTCCCGAGGGGACTGACCAGCAGCAGGCCGCGCAGGCGCTGATAGGCGGTGGCGCCCAGAAGCGGCCCGAGCACGGTCCCATAGCCACCCAGCATAACCATGACAATGCCTTCGATCGACTGGTGGAGCACAAACGCGTCGCCGGGCTCGACGTTGCCGTTCTTGAAGAAGAGGATCACGCCCAGCATCCCTGGAAACACGGCAGATAGGACGTAGGCCCAGGTCTTGGCACTGGGTGCGACCACACCCATGACTTCGGCGGCGTCTTCGTTCTCTCGGATGGCCAGTAGCCCCAGGCCGAAGCGCGATGTCTTGACCAGGTAGCTCACCAGAACAACAGCTAGGGTTAGCACTGCTACGCCGATATAAGAATACAGTCCTCCCGCCTGGGGGTAACCTCCGTAGGGCTTGTACACATCCATGTGGAGCGTTATGCCGACAGAGCTTCCAAAGAGGTCAAAGTTCTTGATGAAGGCGCGCATGGCTTCGTTCACCCCGATGGTTGCCAGTGCAAAGTAGGCGCCCCGCAGGCGGAGGATGGCGTTGCCCAGCAGAAAGGCAAGGATGCCAGCACTCAGGCCGCCCGCGAGAATGGCGAGCACAAGGTGGACACCGAAGGCGTCTATCAGAAAGAGTCCGACATAGCCTCCCAACCCGAGAAAAACGATGTGGCCGAAACTGACATAGCCGGTATAGCCTAACAGGATATTTAGGCTGGAGGCGAACGCTACCGCCCTCAAAATGGTGAAAGCGGTCTCCCGGGCAGATGCCTTGAAACCCACCAAGGCAGGCCAAAGGCAGAGGGCGGCGGTTATCGCCAAGACCAACCAGAGTCCTGGACTTCGTAGCTGTTTGCTCATGTCTTGCTCCCCAGTAGGCCTTGAGGTCGTGCCAACAGGATGAGGACAAAGAGGACGAACTCGATGACCGGTACCCAGGCGGTCTTCGTAAAGGTCGGGATGATGCCCTCAAGGGCTCCCAACAGCAAGCCACCAATCAGGGCGCCCAACGGGTTTCCCAGGCCGCCAAGCACGCAGATGACGAAACTCTTCAACTCGTAGGGACCACCGGCCAGGATGTCGAAAGAGAAGACCGTGGCAATCAGCCCGCCAGAGATCGCGGCGAGCATGGTGCCCAGGCCAAAAGCCAGCGCCAGGATCCAATTGGTGGGGATACCCATTAGCTCCGCAGCCGCGCGATTGTCAGATACGGCGCGAATTGCCTTTCCCGGCCGGGTGCGATAGAGGAAGAGGTAGAGCAAGGCGGTGACCAGCAGGGAGGCAAGGGCAGCCAGGAGTCGTGTCCATGTGAGAGTACCCGAGCCCAACTGGATGCTTCCGAGGCTATAGTCCACATTGCGGGGTGATGTCGTGAATACGGCTGTGGCGATGCCGATGATGATCATGTTCACCGAGAAGGTCGCCAGGAGCGTTGACAGGTGCGGGGCGTTGATCACCCTGTGGACGGCCACCCAATAGATCGCAATCCCGAGCAGCAGCCCGCCAGCGACTACTAGGAGCAGAACCAGGTAGGGATCCAGCCCTAGCCCTGTGAAGCCCAGGTAAATGCCGAACATGCCCAGGGCGATGATCGGCCCGTGCGACAGGTTGATCACATCCATCACGCCCCAGATGAGCGAAAGACCCATCGCCGCGATGCCGTAGACAAAGCCCAGGAGTAATCCATCCATCAGAGAGGGAAGAAGCATAGCATCTCCTCGTGCAGAACCAAAGCGAGGGCGAGGCTTGCCCTTGGGGCAGAGGCCTCGCACTCACAAGGCGTCGTTACGGCTTGGGATAGAGCGCGTCGGCGGTCTTGCCTTCCAAGGGCCAGACCACCTGCTTGGCCAGGTTGCCCGCGTCGTCCTTTTGCCACTGGATATAGATCATGCTGTGGCCGATCTGCAGGCCGTGATTCTCGGCGCTGGTGTCAAACTTGACCCGTCCGTAGGCGGTCAGCATGTCCATGGCCTCCATCGCGGCCTTGATGGCATCAGGCTCGGTCGAATCTGCATCTTCGATGGCCTTTTGCAGGATCTGGCCGGCGGCGTAGCCACCCATGGAGTGATATGAGGGCTCCTCATTGTACGCAGCTTCGTACGCGGCGACAAAGTCCTTGCCCAGAGCGCCGAACCACTCCAGACCAGCTTCCGTGGCAGACTCTGGCGTGAACTCGGCCAGCGGCTCCCACTGGCTGGGACCGATGACACCCACTGCCGCATCGCCCAGATCGGCAAAGTCCGGCTCGGGTGGGGCAACCAGCAAGGCAAAGTAGTTGATGGCCACCTGTTTCTCAGAGATCTGGCGCGCAAAGGTGCTGCCGTCCTGAAAGTGCCCGCCGCCCAGGATGGCCTCCGCGCCTGAGTCCAGAATCTTGTTGATGAAAGGGCCAAAGTCTTCCGTTGCGGAGTCATAGCCCTCAAAGAGCACGATCTCGTAGTCCAGTGATTCGGCGTACACTTTGGCGTTATTGACAACATCAGTAGAGAACTTGTCATTCTCGTAGACAAAGGCCAGCTTCTTCACATTCGGATCCAGGTGGGCCAGCAGATCCACGGCGCCGGTCATATACCGGGATGCCGGCGTATAGGCCTGGAAGACATGCGTGTAGCCCTCCTGGTAGGTCGAGTCAGAGGCGGCGCCCGTGGTGATCATGATCTTCTCATACGACTCGGCGATCAGGGCAGCCGCAGCAGTCAAGCCGCTGGAGTATGGGCTGATCAAAAAGTCGGCATCGTCCTCGGTAGCCAGGCGCGTGTAGAGCTCCTGCACACGCTCGGTGGTGCTCTCGTCGTCGTAGGTCTTGCCCTCGAACTTGACGATCGTGCCGTCGCTCAGTTGAATTCCACCGGCGTCGTTGACCTCGTTCATCCACAGCGTTAGACCGTTGACCTGCCGGAGCGAGGAGACGTTATACTTGCCGGTCTGAGAGGTGGTATAGCCGATGACCATAGTCACCTCTTCTCCCGCGGCCTCTTCCACTGCGGCCTCGCCGCAGGCGGCCAAGGACACACCAAGCAGGGCCAGAATCATGATCAAATAGACAAGCTTTCTCATTTCTCTCTCTCCTTATCATAGTTAGTAGAATCCTGCGTCAGCTTACCCAAAGCTCTATAGCGTCCCTCCTTCCTCTTGTCCCGGTCATCCAGGATTCAGCTGCCCAGCGATGATCTGTGTGCAGGCGCCCTGGAAAGAGCGCCTGCCCGGGCCTATTGTTCAAGCATCAGTGCTGACCAGCCTGCAAGCTGGGTCCTCAAATACTACAGTCCCAGACTCGCACTGCTGTTCAGATTGTCACCCAACGGTCCAATGATACGGGGCATATCCTGGCTGGCCCCAGCCCCGACCTTCTCGCGCGTCGAGGACTTGCGCACCGATTTCGGTGAGCCCTTCGACCAGTGATTCCTGAGTTGCACCTTCTACCTTGACGGTGACTATGCCCAGGCCCTCTTCTTCTCCCGGCAGGGTGGTCAGGCGTACAATATTGCCGCCGAGTTCGGTGATGCACCCCGTCAGCTTGGCCAATGCACCCTTGACGTCTTGAACCTGTAGCGTCAGTCTCACGCCGGTGCTGCGCGCGCCCAGCTGCTCTGTAAAGATGTAGAACAGATCGGTCTCGGTGATGATGCCCACTAGTCGCTGACCGCGGACCACGGGAAGGCAGCCGAACCTGTGCTCGGCCATCACCAGGGCAGCTTCCTCTAGCGGGCATTCTTCCTCCACGACGATGACCTCGGTGGTCATCGCATCACGGACCTGCATCTTGCCCAGCAGAAAGTTGATCTCCCAGACGCTCAGCGAAGTGGCAGGCGAGGGAGAGGCTTGGAGCAGATCGGTTTGGGTCACAAGGCCAACAATAACATCTCCCTTCTTCACGACGGGCAGATGGCGTACCCTGTTCTCGCGCATAGCGCGGATCGCTTCTTCGACGGACGTCTTGGGTGTAACAACCATTGGATCCTTGGTCATCCAATCCTTGACCAGCATGCTCTCCTCCTTGAATAACTTGGTCTGGCGGGCAACTTGGCCTAGCTTCTTTCCCTGTACTTGAAACGCGGCAGCTTGGGCGGCAGATCCTCTGAGAGAATCGAGCGCGGCCGTGAAACGGTGCGACCACGGCAGTGGGGCCAAGGATTGGCCCAGCTGCTTGCGCCCTGACTATTATACCCAAGTCTCCGATTTTTGCAAGGCGCTGATCAAAGGCTTGGGCATGCTTGCCTGGGAGGATCGCGACCAGCACTGGGTACCAGCCTTGGCTGCTCACCTTTCGAGGCTTTCCAGACGCAGGCGCACCTCTTCAAGAAACGGATCGAGAACCAGTGCAGCTCTGTACACGCGGACTGCGGCCTCGGTGTCGCCCCGAGCCTCAAGCAAGTCTCCCCACTCGAGTGCGATCTCTTCGTCGTACCGATAGCCGATCCACGTTACCTGTGGTAATGGGACAGACCAGCCCATGCGCTGGTACAGCACCTGAGGATATTTCTGCGGCACTACAAAGACGCGCTGCGCCCGGCTGTATTCCCCTGCGGCCAGATCCAGGTCGCCGATCTCGCGCGCCAGGCGTGCCAGAGCCAAATGCACCCGTGCATCTGGCTTGAGGAACAGGGCCGTGTGCAGGTCACGTGTCGCTTCTTCGTACAGGCCCAGGGCTGTCTCGGCTTCCCCTCGGGATACATAGCTCTCCGCGCGGGCGGGTGCACTCGCAAGCGACAGGTCCAGCCAAGGCATGGCCTCAGCAGGGCGTCCAAGTGCCACCAGTGCTTCGCCCAAGAGCGCCATTGCCGTCGCGTCTGTGGGGTGCGCCTCCAGCCAGGACTCTAGTTCCGCGGTCACTTGATGGTGAAACCCAGCAGCCAGGAGGACCTGCCAGCGCCATCTGGTGCTGCCTCCGTTAGATTCCTTTCCTGCGGCCATGATCTCCGGCCACCAATTCGTCCGCGACCTCTCTCGCCAGAATGGGGAACCTGCGAGCTGTGGATCAAGCACCAATACGCGATAGTACGATCTGATGGCTTCCTCCTGATTACCCTCTTCCTCTGCCCACAGTCCTCTGTTAAGCCATGACAGCCACTCCACAGGTGTGTTAGCCGTTGCCTCCTGCACGCTTTGACGCGCCTCGTTCTTCTGTCCCGCTTGCCACTGGACGGCGGCCATGTTGAGCTGATCCAGCCAACCGGGAACCGGCATCCCATCCAGACAGGAGTCATAGTACTCCAAGGCTGCTATCAGGGCTGTGTCCTGTCCGTCGACGGCTTCCAGTCCGTTGAGGTAAGCAAGGTGGCAATCATAGAGGGGAAGCCAGGGATCCTGACGCGCGGCGCGTTCTGCAGCGGCGACTGCCTTCTCGAGGTCTCCTTGCTGGATCGCTGCCACGCTCTGCCTGAACTGCGCGTACGCCCGAGTATCCCAGGTCTTGGCCAAGAGTCCTGAGATCAACAGGATCAAGGTCACTGCCCACGGCCATCCTCGGCTGCGACTCCTGGCCTGCTGCTTGCTCGGGTCTGGAGCCACGATGAAGGCGACGAAGAACGTAGCGGGGAGCAGAACTGCTGGCTCGCTGAACGTCTCGACCATCATCTGCGCAGCCAGACCTGCCAAAGCTGTGCCGGCACCAAGGAGTCGCCACCAGGACGTACCGCCAGGAGAGCATCTTTTCCATCTCTTCCACCAGATCACGGTCAGGGTTAGGAGAAGCCATACTCCAGCGAGCAGGCCCACGATACCCATCTCAGCTCCTGCATTCAAGTACACGTTGTGTGCGGTGACGATCTGATCGGTAGCCAGGAGCGGATCTCGAACTTGCCTGACGGCAACGCCGAACGCACCGGCCCCGACTCCCGTGATAGGATGATCTTGCAGCATGAGAAAGGCACTGCGCCACAGATCCAGGCGCACGACATCACCACCGACCCGATCTCCCATACGGGAAAGTACAAAATAGGCTGCTCCCGCAACGGCAGCCAGCCCAACTACGAAGACCGCAGCCAAGGCAGCGCGCCGTTTGCCTCTTGACCAACTCGACCACCGTTCCCGCAGTTGGGGGCTCTGGGTGACCCCCACGGCTAACAGCGGCAGCGAGACAGCAAGCGCCAGTATGCCTCCACGGGAGAAGGTGAAGGCGAGGATTGATCCTGCTGCAACAAGCCAGAGCACCATCCCCAGACGAACGTCGCGCACCCGCGAGGACAAGGCAAAGCAGATCGCTGGCGGTACCAGCAGGGCAAGAAAGGCCGATAGAACGGTGGAATGGGACAAAGTGAAGGCGAGCCGATAGAGGACCGGAGGGATAGGATCGAGCAGACCGCCTATCTCGGGCCATCCCTGTTGGAAACTGGGAAGCAGGGGCAGGCCAAAGTACCAGGCTGCCAATTCGGTCGCTGCCAGGAGACACACGACGCCGCCAGCGAGATAGACGCTTTGCCAGAGTCTAGTTTCCCACCCGTGTCGCACCGCGGAGACCATCAGCCACCACAGCAGAAGCCAGATAGCCAACTGCCATATGGCGTTCAAGCTGGCTCTCAAGTCGACAGACGACGCCGTACTGAGCAGGGCCGCTGCCAGCCACGCAATGAGGGGAAGATCCAAGGCTGTTTGCGGCCAAGAGGTCCTGCGCCGCCAACTAGCGATGGCCCAGGCACCCAGCCCGATAGTCGGCACCAGCCAATCAAGGGTGTAGAGAGAGAGTGATTTCAGGCTATACGGTGTGCGCCACAGAAAGACGCCGTACATGGTCGGTACCAGCAACCAAAAGACTCTGTTCGCTCGCCCTGTTTTCATGAGGACCAGCCCCTGTTCCTTGGGCTGCGCTTGCGTATGCCGGGGGTGCTCAAGGAGTGGGTCCCTCCTTTGAGACAAACACAAGACTGGCCAGCCAGAATAGTGTGTAGTTCAATGTCCTCTTGGAGCGCTTGCAGGCTCCATAGATGATCGTCGCGATCACCAGTCCTGTCGTCAAGCGTAGCATCGCAAATGGCTCGCGGTATGTGCTCTGGGGCAGGAAGAGCATCACCAGACAGTTCATTAGGAGCATCATCGTGAATGGATGCCAGCGACGATGGCAAAGGTCGCGAACTGCGGCCCATAGGCCGAGCAATGACGGGATCACGGCGAGCGGAACCATGATTAGGGCCAGCAGACCGAGCACACGTAGATCGATCGTGCCAAGCGACCATAGCCCGCGGTATGGGATGATCTCCCAAGCGGTCGCCCCAGCCCCTCCAGATCCCAAACCTGGACGGCCCAACCAAGCCCACAGGACTGCCTGCCAGGCGACGAACGGCACGCCAGCACCCAGGGCAAGCCAGGCCGCATTCTTCCATTGTCGGCGAACCAGCAGGTGCAGGAGATACCCTCCTGCAAACACCAAAGCCGTCTCTTTCGCTAGTGCAGCCAGGGCAAATAACACCGCCCCCCAACCCCAGCGCTTTCGCTCGAGGACCAGAATCGCGGCCAGGACAAGGACATGGGCCAGAGGTTCATTCAGATCCAGCCGGACGGACATCAGTTGCCCTGCGTAGAGCCCATAGGTGATGGCATACCAACGGCTCATCCCGTACCCGCTCAAGATGCGCTCGGCCAGCCAGATGCCCACACCCAAAGCGATGAGGTTGAGCAAGGGCAAGGTATACGGGATCAGAGAGCCCTGTCCCAGAGCGAGGCCGCGAGCCAGGAGGGGATACAGGATGCGCTGGTAGCGGTACGCGGGCACATCGCATCTCTGCCATCCGTTGAGGGGGTCCATGGCGATGTAGTAGGAGAACTGCCCATCGTACCCCTCGTTGCCTGCCGGGTCACTCTCGGAGAAGCGAGTACCCAGGGTAGCCAGTACCAGCGGATCGCCGCCGTTTGCCGCCACAACGAAGGCGAGGTAACCCAAGGCAATGACGCTGACGACCCACCATGGGCGTACCCAGTCTCTGATGAGTGTCTGTGCCAGGTAACTCAATGGGCGCATGACCGTCACTGAATTCCTCGATGACTGAGAGTCGCTGCTGCACCCATGTCCTTTGGCGTGGCAATCGCCACCGCAAGGCGTTCAAGAAGCTCTGGTATGCGGCGCTCGACTGCCAAGCGCTCAAGCTCATCGACGATGGCCTCGAGCTGAGCGGGGGAGAGGGCAGAGTCCCCGGTAGCGACCCGGATACCCGGGTGAGGCGTATCCTGGGTGTGCTCCGCAGAGGTGTAGAGCTTCTCATGCAGCTTTTCTCCAGGACGCAGCCCGATGAATACGATGGGTATGTCCCGTTCTGGCTCGTACCCATGCAGGTGGATCAGATCGCATGCCAGGTCATAGATGCGCACGGGCTCGCCCATGTCCAGCACAAAGACCTCGCCGCCCTGACCCAGGGTGCCTGCCTGCAGAACTAGACGTACGGCTTCAGGGATGGTCATAAAGTAGCGCGTGACGTCGGGGTGGGTAATCGTGACCGGGCCCCCGGACGCGATCTGTTCCTGGAAGAGTGGGACCACACTTCCCCTGCTACCCAGGACATTGCCAAAGCGGACGACGACAAATGGACGTCCAATGCGCTGGGCAACGCAGCGCACGAGCAGTTCTCCTATCCGCTTGGTGGTCCCCATGACGCTCGCAGGTTCCACTGCCTTGTCGGACGAGATAAAGACCAGCCTGGGGACTCCCTCGGCCTCGGCAGCGAGCAGAAGGTTGCGCGTGCCCACAACGTTGTTCAACACAGCCTCGTCCTGGTTTGTCTCCATCAAAGGTACGTGCTTATAGGCGGCCGCATGAAATACCACTCCCGGTCGGTACTGCGAGAGCAGCCACTGAAGCTTGCCTCGCTCGCGGACGGTCCCTAGCACTGGCAGGCAATCGAGGCCGGGCAAGGAGCTGCGCAGTTCTTTCTCTATGCGGTAGAGGCTGTCTTCGCCGTGGCCCATCAGGAGGAGCCGCTTCGGCCCGAATCGCGCTACCTGGCGACAGATCTCTGAGCCGATCGATCCGCCTGCCCCGACCACCAGCACGACAGCGTCGGTCAGATAGCTGGTTACCCCTTGCAGGTCCAGAGGGGTCGGGGCGCGTCGCAACAGGTCTTCCAGTTGCACGGGGCGGGCACGCTGTACACTCACCTGTCCCCCGATCAACTCGTAGTAGCCGGGCAGGGTGCGGATCTCGACGGCAGCATCCTGGGCCAACTCCACCACCCTGCGTACTGCAGCCCCTGGGGCTGTAGGCATGGCGATAAGCACCTGCCGGACCTGGAGCTCTTGCACGCAGCGCGCCAGGTCGGCCAGCGAGCCGACGACCGGCACACCGTGTATGCGCAGGCCTAGCTTGTCGGGGTCATCGTCCAGGAAGCCGACCAGGTGGTAGCCCAGCTGCGGGTTGCGCAGCATTTCGCGAGCGGCCATGGCCCCGGCATCGCCGGCCCCTACGATCAAGGCCGGACGGTCACCGGTGGGCCCCGTGTTGTCTCGAGCAGCAGTGGGACGCTGCGTCTCCTGTTGCCAGCGGGAGGCAAAGCGCACCCCGCCCACCAGCAGGAGACTGAGCATGGCATCGATCACGACCACAGAGCGGGGGAAGCCGGTGACAAAGGTGTCGGATGGCCAGAGCCACAGTACGAGGATAAAGATGCCGCACAATATGGAGCTGAGGCCCACTGCCCACACCACGGACAGCAGTTCGCGGACGCTAGCGTAGCGCCAGAGCCGGCGATACAGGCCCATTGCCTCAAAGACCACCAGTCTGATGATGAGAAGTGGGAAGAACACCTGCCAGTAGAGGGCGAATTGCTCAAAGAACAGGATATTGTCGAAACGGATGGCGAAAGACAGAGTATAGCTCAACGCCAGGCTGCCCACGTCCATCAGAGCAAGGATTCGGTTGCCCACATAGATGCGCAGTGTGTTGAAGATCATGCCTAGATCGGTCCAGACCGTGCGCCGCCGCAGATACTCGAGATCGATGGCTAGCTTGGCCGGCATGATCTCTCGCAGGTAGATGGCTTCGGGATCGGAGGCCGTGCGCAGCCGTTCTGGCTCGTTGCGGAAGGCAATCTGGGCCGGCCCGGTGACGCCGGGACGCGAGTTCAGAACCTCCCGTTGTTGTTCGGTGTAGTGGGCCACGTATCGAGGATCCTCAGGGCGGGGACCAACCAGGCCCATGTCCCCTACCAGCACATTCCAGAGCTGGGGCAGCTCGTCGAGCCGATGCGAGCGTATCCACTGTCCTGTGGGCGTGATCCGCGGATCGCGCTCCAGTGTGAGCCCGGGTCCGATCCTGTCCGCCTCGGCGACCATGGTACGGAACTTGAGCAGGTGAAAGCTGCGGCCGTTCTGGCCCACACGTAGTGCCCGGTAGAACACAGGCCCCCTAGACGTGAGTTTGACCGCCAAGCCCAACAGGACCAGGATAGGGCAGAGCAGCAGGAGTCCGACCAGGGCAGCGGCCATGTCCAGTGTGCGGCGCAATGCGGCATCCAATCTCTTTCTCATGCTCGGTGTGTCTCCACGATCTCTGTCACCGTGGCAATCACCCGCTCCACATCGGCGTTGCTCATACGGGGGAAACAGGGGAGCGAGATGGACGAGCGAAAGATCGCCTCCGTCGCCGGGAACTCCTCGGCGCGCCAGGTGAACCGCTCGCGGTAGTACGTGAAATGGTATACAGGGATAAAGTGCACTGAGGCGCTGATGCCACGCGTCCGCAATTCCTCGAAGAAGCCATTCCGGTCAATGCGCAACCGCTCGAGGCGCAGGCGCAGGATGTAGAGATGGTGCGCGTGGCGGTCTCCGGGGCGGGCGCCCGGGGCTGGGATCAATTCGGGTATCTGTGAGAAGGCGGCCGTGTACATCCGGGCGATCTCTGCCCGGCGCGCGATGTTGTTCTCCAACTTGGCCAACTGCACGAGGCCCAGGGCAGCCTGGATGTCGCTCATGTTGCTCTTGAACCCGGGCACGAGCACGTCATAGCGCCACGTCCCCTCGGCTGAATAGCGCTTCCAGGCGTCGCGACTCAGGCCATGCAGGTGCCACAGCCGCGCTTGCTCGATGAATGCGCCATCGTCAGATGTGAGCATGCCGCCTTCGGCCGTGGTCAGGTTCTTGGTGGCGTAGAAGCTAAAGGCCGTGGCATGGCCGAGGCTGCCCACCGGACGCCCGCTCACGCGTGCGCCAACAGCGTGTGCCGCATCCTCGAGGACTTGAAGGCCATGCTGCCGGGCGAGATCGAGCAGTGCATCCATCCGGCAGGGCAGGCCGCCCAGATGCACCGGGAGCAGTACCGCAGTGCGAGGTGTGATCTGCTCCGCGGCGCAAGCCGGATCCAGATTGTAATCGTCGGGTGACACATCGGCAAGCACTGGTGTCGCGCCCACGTGGACGATGGCGTGGAGCGTGGAACAGAAAGTGAGTGGGGTGGTGATCACCTCATCTCCGGAGCCGATGCCCCAGGCGGCGAGCGCAACGAACATGGCGTCGGTACCGGAGGTGAGGGCCAGGGCATGTGCAACTTTGAGATACTCTGCAAAGCGCCGCTCGAATTCTCTTGCCTTGGCGCCAGTGGTGATCCAGCCGGAGCGCAAGACGTCGGCCACCGCAGCTATCTCTTCGTCCCCAACATCGGGGCGGTCGAAGGGCAGAAGATCGGCTATCTCACACCTCCCTCTTCTGGATGAGCATCAGGTCGTGGGTTCGTAACCAGGGAATGGACTGCAGCAGCTCGCAGGCTGGCCAGCTCGACCTGACCAGACGCCTCGCCACTGGCGGGGCAAGGGTGACACGCCGATGGGTGAACGCGCCATCAGGAAAGAGCTCTCGCATCTCACGCGGGTGGACGGACCTTACCGAGGGATTGCTCCCCTGGAAACGAAAGTCGTAGGAGAGCACTGCACCGCCGGGCCGCAGCACGCGCCACATCTCCTGAGCGATGCGCCGTCGCAGGTTTGGATCCAGCACCGAGGTCAGGACGGTGAATTGCAGCACCAGGTCAAAGCGCGTTGCGGGATAGGGCAGAGCGCCGCCGTCTGCCGCCACCAGCGAAACAGACTGCGGCAGGCGGCGACAAGCCGAGCCAACTTGCTGGGGGATCAAGTCGCAACCGTGTAGCCGGGCTGGATCGGCGCCCCAGCGAATGAGATCCAGGAGCACTCCCCCTTCTCCACACCCTACTTCCAGGATGTCCAGTCGATTCAGCTCTCCCAAGCCCCCATCGTGCAGGAGGCGGAGCGCCGCGCGCTCGCGTGTCTGCTGGAGGAATAGGGCGCTCGGCTGAAAGAGGCTGTACAGTTCCCTCAGTCGAGGATCCTTGTCCCGCCGGGCATACTCAGCCCGGATGCGATTCAGTTCATCCATCCTTCCGTGCCCTCCGCCATGGTGGTCCGAAACGCAAGATCCCAACCCAGAAGCCGAGGCCGTAGGCTAGATGTAGCGTGACAAAGACCAACGGCAAGCGCAAAGAATGCCTCCACCCTTCCCTGCCCGCGATCTGCATTGATACAACCAGGTTCGCCATCAAGTATACCAGCATTCCTGCCAGATACGCAAGGCGCAGCCCCGGGAGCAGGGCTGCCGCCAACAGCCCGCCCACAAGGCAGAGCACGAACAGGGGCGGCACCCAGTGGCGCCCCTGGGCCGAACCCGGCACCTTCTGAAAGACCCGCACCTTCCAGCACCCGTAGCGGAAGTACTGCCGCCACAGAGAGCGAAAGGTGGAGCGGGTGTGGTAGGTGGACCGGATGCGCGGATCCAGCCAGATTCGCCCTCCAGCAGCCCGCAGGCGATAGTTGAGCTCGTCGTCTTCGTTGCAGGCCATCTCCTCGTCGAAGCCACCAGCACGTTCAAGTGTAGGGCGTGGCCAACATCCCATATAGACAGTATCCACCGCTTGAGCTTCGGTGGCATAGTGAAAGCGCGCTCCTCCCACACCGAAAGGGTGGCTGGTAGCCAGGGCCACGGCTTCACCGAACCGGGTGCTGCCTACCGCCAGCATGGGGCCACCGACACAATCCGCGCCGCTCGCATCCAGTGTCTCGAGGCATCTGCTGACATAGTCCTGTGCAACCATGGTGTGGCCATCTACCCGAATGATCACATTGCCCGAAGCCTGTGCGATTCCCATGTTCATCGCCGTAGGAACGATTCGCTTGGGATTTTCGAGGAGCCGGGCGTTGGGACAGTCGGCCACCATCCGCG
>JBFFCR010000029.1:0-16480 GCA_041559855.1 Anaerolineae bacterium
GGCTGCCAGATCAGAAGAGGTCTGGCGGCCTTGATTGCTGTATGCAGCCGGTGATGATGCGCCAGGTGCTGGATCTGGGCGGTGATTGCTGGCATCTGGGCCAGGCTCCGGCCGATGCCCGCCCTGAGCGCGCTGCCTGGCAGGAGCTAGGGCGCATAGTCGAGTGGCTACCAGCCACCGTCCCTGGTAATGTCCGTGCAGATCTGGTTCGAGCCGGGCGCCTGCCCGACCTGCTTTGTGGAACCCAGGCTGAGGCCAGCCAGTGGGTGGATGCTCACTGTTGGTGGTTCGTCCGGGAGTGGTCGCCAGCCCCGTCCTCCGGCGAGCGGGCGCACCTGGTTCTGCGCGGCGTAGACTATGTCTCTGATCTCTTTCTGAACGGACATCACCTGGGTCGTCACGAGGGCATGTTTTCGCCCATAGTACGCGACGTCTCGGGCCTGCTGCGTGCCGAAAACCGGCTGGCGGTGCGGGTGGTAGGCTCAAGGTGGTTGCCCAGTCAGCGCAGCTCTCCGTTGTTCCGGTTCCTCAATCATCTGGAGTCAAAGGCCGTCAGCATTGGGCAGCGCCATCCCCATCGCCGTGATACTCTCAAGTGCCAGATGGGCTTTGGTTGGGACTTTGCACCTGCACTGCGCACCATGGGCATCTGGGATGAGGTGTATGCGGTCATCAGTCGTGACCTCTTCATCTCGGACCTGGAGGTGAGGCAGCAGTTCGAGGAAGGCCAGGTGGATCTCTCTATCGGGGTGATGCTGGACGCGCTCGTCGCGCGGGCGGTCCTGCTGCGCTGCACGCTGGCTGGCGAGAGCCTTGAAAGAGATCCGGTCGTCGTTGAGCGGTCCGTTGAACTGGCGCCCGGCCCCGACCGGGTCGACTTGGCACTGCGTGTGCCTCGGCCCCATCTGTGGTGGCCCTGGGATCATGGCAGTCCCGATCTCTATCGCTTGACTGTGGAAGCCTGGGCTGATGGCCAGTGCCTGGACTCGATGGGGCAAACTGTGGGCCTGCGCGAGGTGGAACTAGACGGCTGGAGACTACGCGTCAACGGCCGGCATGTCTACGCCCGCGGTGCCAACTGGGTCCCAGCCGACATAATGCCCGGGCGGGTGTGCAACGAAGACTATCGTGCTCTACTTTCGTTGGCGCGTGAAGCAAACATGAACATGGTCCGCGTATGGGGGGGCGGCCTGCGCGAGAAGCGCGCCTTCTATGACGAGTGCGACCGCCTGGGCATCATGGTCTGGCAGGAATTTCCACTGGCTTGTGCCTTTCTGAGCCGCTTCCCCCGCTCACAAGACTATCTGCAGCTTGTCGAGAGGGAGAGCGAGGCGATTGTGCGCGACCTTCGCGCCCACCCTAGCCTGGTGGTTTGGTGTGGGGGCAATGAGTTCAGCGCCCAGCGAAATCGGCCCGTGGTGTCTGTTCTGCGCCAGTCGGTCAGTAGGCTGGATCCGGCGCGCCCCTTTCTGGAAGCATCCCCTTCCGGTGGCGATAGCCACAACTGGAAGGTTTGGCACGGCTTCGCATCGCCATCGGCCTATCGCGGTGACCACGCGCTGTTCGCCAGCGAATTTGGCCTGCAGGCAGTGCCCAACCGCGCAACTCTTGAGCAGTTCATCCCTTCTGAGGAGCTGTGGCCTCCGGGGCCGTCGTGGGGCTTCCACGGCGCCGAACTCGATAAGCTGCTCCGGTACGTGCGGCCCTTCCTGCAGGCCAAAGAGCCCGATTTGGACGCGCTGATAGAGGCCAGCCAGCGGGCTCAGGCGAATGCCCTGCAGGTCGCAGTCGAGCACTATCGCAGGGCCAAAGCGCGCGGCGGTGGAGGTGTTCTGATCTGGCAGCTGAATGAGCCATGGCCCGCCATCTCCTGGTCGTTGGTCGATTACTACCGCCGGCCGAAGCTGGCCTACGCTGCGGTCAAGCGACTCATGAACCCGGTGTTGGTGAGCCTGGAGTACCCGCTGCGACGTTATCGGGCCGGCGAGGAGCTGGGTCTGAGCGTTTGGGTGGTGAACGATCTGTCCGTGAACCTACACGGCTGCCGGCTCGAGATCGAGCTCTGGGCTGGTGCGAGACAAGTGATGACGCGGCACGAGATGGAGGTAGAGATCGGGCCCGATTCAGCGATGGAAGTGGGCCGAGTGTGCTGGACGCTTCCGCCTGGAGGAGATTGGCGCCTGACGGCCAAGTTGCAGTGGGAAGGGCAAGTTTTGTCAACGAACGAGTATGACCTGACTCCTCACGATGATATCAGTCCTACGCTTCGACAGCGTCTGTGGGCGTCCCTCAGTGATCCATTTGTTCCCTCGTGATCCTGTGCGAATCGTCGTCGCAATCACATGATACCGCCCCTATGGAATAGCCCCCAGATGCAGCACCACCACCCAACCCTCTCCCTCAGCGGTGGCCCCTTCCTCCAGTGGGTAGGACAGATCGAGCGCGTGGGTGCCGGCCCAGGGATACTCGCCATTGAACCCTTCGGACTCTACCACAACCAGCTGCTCGCCGCTCATTTCCAGCACCAAGTCCAGTAGCTCGCCGCCAGCTTCGCCCATACACTCGCCGCTCACGGCCATCTCCAGGTCCATGGTTACCGTGTACCTCCCCCACTGTTCTTCCAACACGGCCTCGTACACGATAGGTGCCTGTCCCTCCACCCAGTACGGTGCCTCCTGCGAAATCACCGAAAAGGGAACGTCGCCTACGGCAACAGGCTCCAGCCCCACCGCCTCCGCCGGCCCGACGAGTACCTGCACCTCGAGCGTGCCGCTCAGGCCCTGACAACGACTGGCAGGCGACGGACTCGGGGTGGGGGGCAACAAAACTGGCTCGGCCGTTGGGGTTGGGCTCGGGGTTGGAGCCGCCGTGGCGTCCTCTGCTGACGGGACATTCGGCGCGGCTGTGTTTGTGGCATCCTGTGGCTCGGCTGTAGACGCGGGGTTGGTTGTTTCTACCTCCGGGGAGGGAGAACCCCCACATGCCGCCAGAAGAGCGGCGAGACAAAGGACAAGGAACAGCCGCTGGGAAAATGCGTTGCTGTGTTTCATCGACCTTGCTCCTTTCTGCCTCCACACTGCCGGGGAGACTTGACGCCGCCATTCCACGCTCGGTCCATGGCTGTAGACGGCGTCTCGGCCGACGCAGTCCGGGAGGCCCTTCCCATTATAGCCCCAAACACGGGTGTGCACAACTTGCACCAGGTCAAGCTCGCCCGATCGCATTTGGCCTCACCGGGCTTCTGCCGCCGGCTTTCCGGCTCCTTCGACGGGTTCAGGATGCCTATGCTCGCCACCAGAGTCCAAACGAGCTTGTCCTAAGGTCAAGCAGGCTGATACCGGGGGCGGCGCGGGTGCACAAGCCAGCGGCAGAAGCGAGCAAGCAGCTCCGCCTCTGACTTGGGCTGTTCACAGCATTCAATCCACTCGCTTTCCTCAGCCTTCGAATCCGAGTACAATGGCTGGGGTTGGCCCAGACCTTGGCTAGCATAACCGCCAACCCAGTCTCGTGGTGGCTCGAGGCAGTACGGATCCCTGACTCGATGGATCTCAGTAGCGGAACCGATCCCATGAATGGCTCACTGCCCGGAGGAGAATCATGCTAACCGACAATCGACCGGACGCGGGCCGGAAAGCGCGCCGACATCTAATCGAAGCCCTGATTGGCTTTACAGGCTTCTGTGCCATCAGCTTCATGAGCCGCTCTGTACCGCTCGCCATACCGCTCATGGTCCTCTGCGGTGTCGCCCTGCCTTTGGCCTGGGGCTGGATGACGGGAGGTTGGGAGTCCATGGGCTTCACGCGAAAGAACATGGCCTCTGCGGTGTGCTGGGGACTGGCGGCAGGCGTAGCGACCAGTCTGCTAGGGTTCGTTTCGCTGCCGGTGCGTTCTCTTCCGCCCAACCTCGGGCTTGAGTTGGCTGTGGGCATCCCATTGTGGCTGCTACTGGCGAGCCCGTTCCAGGAATTCTTCTTCCGTGGCTGGTTGCAGCCGCGCTTTGAAAGCAGACTGGGTAAGGGATTGGGCCTGCTGGCCACTACCGCCGGATTCACAGCATGGCACTACTGCTGGCCCTTGGCTGCTCAATCCACCTTTCCGCTGTACACCCTCTATGGACTGGCCGCAACCTTTGTTGCCGGGCTGACTTACGGGTACAGCTTCCAGCGCACAGGCAGCATCGTGACGCCCTGGCTTGCCCATGCTTTCTCAGGGATCGCGTTTCTGTTCGTCGGTGCAGGGAGTTTTCTCGAAGCAGGCATGAGCTGAACGGAATGGCTGTCGCGCTTGTTTGGCTGGTGAGATCCTGATAGACATAATGTTCTAAGGCTTGACATCGGGGCAGGGTGTAGGTATAATGCATAGTATATGACGGACCGCCACGGTTTCTACACCTGTCCGGTTCCGTTCCTCTGCCGCAAATCCGGCTCGGGTTGAGGGCCCCCCACTTCACCGATAGAAGTAGGCCGGATCCTGACGGCGGTCTCCCCGAAGTCAGTGTTGCCTCGATCGGCTCGTGACAGCGGTCGTTCAGGGATCCGCACTGCATCGACCTCGATAGTCATCCTGTGCCTGCGCTAGACATCCAGTGTGCACTGGACGCGTCGCATCCAAACCATCCCGGAGACGGGAGGGCATGCTCCGGGGGTGCATAGTGGCCGTGAACACTGTAGTTCAGGTGACCCTGGCATCAGAGGAAGTGGGACCTGCAGGACCTTCAAAGATCGAGGGAAGGAGGGCAAGATGGCTGGGCAAGTCGCTTTGGGACACGCTGATAAGGTCTCTCGGGGTTCGGTGCGGCTACACTACCTTGACTGGCTGCGTGTCCTCGCCACGCTGGGGGTTTTTCTCTTCCATGCGATCAATGTCTTCAGCCCTGTCAATTTCGAGATCAGCAATGCTGAGCAGAGCGACCTGCTCATGGCGATCCTGGGTTTCCTTTTCCCGTGGGGCATGCCGCTCTTCTTCCTTGTATCGGGGGCGGGGAGTTGGTTCGCGTTGCGGCGACGCACTGCTGGTCAGTTCACCCGCGAGCGCACTCTCAGGCTGCTCGTCCCCTTTTTCACCGGCACCCTACTGCTCGGCCCGGTCCAGCTTTACCTGTCGTGGAGCCACAAGAGCCAGACGGGTCTTTTCACAGGGTCCTTCCTCGACTTCCTGGTGCACCGCCTGCCGCCGATCGGCCCCAAGTACTTTGGAGCATTCGGGTACCACATGTGGTTTCTCGGTTTCCTGTTTGCCTACTCGCTGCTGGCGCTCCCTCTCTTCGACTGGCTGCGCGGGGAAACTGGCCGGAGAGTTGTCTCCCGGCTGGCAGGGTTCTGTGAGCGCCGGGGCGCAACTCTTCTCTTTATCCTCCCGGTCGTCGCGGTGAGGCTGGGCCTCCAGCCCTTCTTTCCCCGTGCGCAGGGTTGGGCCGATTTCATCTCCCACGGTATGTTCTTCGTGCTTGGTTACCTGCTCTTTTCTGATGAGCGCTTTTTGAGGGCCATCCGGCGAGACTGGGGCATCCTCCTTAGTGTGGGGATCGCCGCCATCGTGGCGGTGATCGCGATGGTCGCCATGATGGAGTCGTTCGACATTGAGATGGCGCCGGCCACGCCCTCCGAGTTCCTCCTGTGGGGGCTTATCGCGACCTGCGGCTGGTGCTGGACGGCCTTTATGCTCTCCATCGGCATGCGCTACCTCGACCGCGATAGCAGGGCGCTGCGCTATGGCCTGTCGGCCAACTTGCCCTTCTTCGTCGTTCACCAGCCGGTGATCCTGGCTGTCGCATACTTTGTAGTGCAATGGGACGCTGCCCTCACGATCAAGCTGCTGATTGTCATCCTCGGTGCCTTTGCTTTGTCAATCGGAGTTACCGAATTTGTCATCAAGCGTATTGGCATTTTGCGTGTGCTGTTCGGCATGAAACTGCGGCCCAGGGAACCCGCGGTGAGTCCTCAGGAAGCAGCGGCGACTCCCACCTGAGCCGCCCGCCTGCGATCCCCGCGCAGGTCCTGGAACTGTCTCAGAAGTGTCACCCCACGGAGCGCGATGGCTGAGGGGCAACGCTCCTGGGACCGCTCGGGAAATCCAGCCTCAACAAGGCCCTATTGCCTCCCCCGCGCCTGTGCAGGATTCCCGGTACGCTTGACAGGGAATCCTGCTATTTGCGCATAGATCAAAAAGCAGCTACAATATAGTCCTTCTGCACCCGCCGCAGAATACAGAACTCAGCCGCACAAAACAGACGACGGAGGGTAGTGACAATGAAGCAACATCGATGGATGCTTTCGGTTGTTTGGGTTCTTCTGCTGGTCGTCATGACCGCAGCTCTCTGGTCAGCGGCGCCGGGCAGCGCCCGCGCCAACGGCGACACGCTCTACGTCGCGCCGCCGCCGTCAGGCAATGACAGCAACCCCTGCTCCTTAACCTTGCCCTGTGCCACGGTGCAGCACGCGGTGGACGTTGCCGTTGAGGGTAACCAGATCCTTGTTGCTGCGGGGACATATAGCGGTGTCGAGGACCACAGCGGCATGATCCAGGTGCTCTACATTGACAAGTCGGTTTCGGTCAAGGGTGGATACAGCTCTGATTTCAACACCTGGGACCCAGCTGCCTTCCCCACCACCCTGGATGCTGAGGGAGCGGGACGCGTTGTGTCCATAGTGGGGACAGGCGTCTCTGCGGGGCTGGAGGGCATAGTCATCACCGGCGGGAACGCCAGTGGGCTGACGGTCAACTGTCCCCCGGCTCTCGGCACCACCGATGGCTGCGGCGGCGGGATCATGGTCTATGAGGCCGAGGCGCACATCATCGACAATATCATCAGTGGGAACCTGGCGGCGGTCTCTGCTGACAACCGTTCGGCAAGCGGCGGCGGCATCTGCCTGACCAGGGCCAACGGCAGCGTCATCAGCGGCAATCTGATCACCGGCAACTTTGCCAGCCAGGGGGAGCGAGGTATGGGCGGCGGGATCCATATGAACTACCCGTACGGCGTCGAGGTACTCTCCAATCAGGTGCTCAACAACGTCGCCACGACCGGTGGCTTTCCCGCATGGGGGGGCGGCATCGCAATCGATGGCAGCGGGGCAGTCGCTACGATCTCGGGAAATCAGATCGAGGGCAACCAAACCAACAGCCTGGCGACCGGGTATGGCGCGGGCATCTATCACTGGTATGGCGCCAGCAACTTCACAGGGAACTATCTGATCGGCAACATAGGCGATCACGCTGTCTACCTTGGCGCGCACGAAGGGGGGCGCTTTGAGGCGAATCAGATCATTAGCAATACCACTGAGGTCGGCATCCTTTTGTTCAATGGCAGCCTGGGGCAGACCTCCGTGCTTGCCAACAACATCGTCGCGCGCAGTGGGGATTCACTGCGCGCGCAGGCGTACAGCGGCGGGCCGCTGACTGTCTCACTTCTGCACAACACGCTGGCCGGTTCGGGCACTGGCTACGGCGTCCACGTGACCAGCGGATATGTCACGATGGATCTGACCAACAATATCATTGCCAATCACGGCTGGGGCATCGTCAATGACGTGCCGGCCGAATCCCCGCTCACGGCCGATCATACCTTGTTCTGGAACAATGGGGATAACGGCATCGTGGGCGCGGATCCCATCTATGGCGATCCGGCTTTCATGGATCCAGATGGGGGTGACTATCATATCGCAGCTGGTTCGGCGGCCATTGACGCCGCGATCGATGTAGGGGAGCCTGGTGATCTGGACGGCGACACGCGGCCAATCGGTCCTGCGCCCGACATCGGCGCGGACGAGGCCTGGAGGTGGGTCTTCCTGCCGGTGATCTTGCGTAGTTACTAGAGCCTTGCGTCAGTCCGGACTGGCAGCCGGCCTGGAGCCTAGCCAGCAGTGAACGTCGACGTGACTCGCGCTGGTCCCTACCTGTCGCCAGTACAACCCAGCGACAGGTAGGGTGCGGTCTGTCCACCGCTCTGGTGTTAGAGACCATCCGCGACGCGGGGGCAGGACTATCGCCAACGGCGTGGATCGCGAGATGTAGGGGCAGGATCAGGGTGGAAGGGCTGGGCCAAGAGGCTTGGTCGGGTTCGGAGAACCTGGCATTTGCCGTGCACTAGACAGCGGCAGGCAGCGTCGGTCTGGCGTTGACCAAGCGTCAAGCATCACTGTGCCGATGGTGCTACAATTGCAGCCGAAGCAGGGCGCCCGACAGGATCGGGTGTCGCAATCATCGGCCGGGAGCACCTGCGTACATCCATGAATCGGAGGTATGCTCTGATGAAGCTGGGCAAAATGGCTCTGTCTCTTGTGCTGCTGTTCATCGTCGCCATCCTGGCGAGCTGCGGGACTGCTGCCCCCGCGTCCTACACCGATCCCTTTGACTACTGCGCCGCAGTGGGCGCAATCGATGCGCCCGATGCCACCTACACCGGTCCTGACATGCCCGAAACGGTAGTTCAGGGATTGCAGACGGCACTCAATGCGCCCGATATACCCCTGAGCGTGCTTGAGAGTGGATCGACCTGGCGCTGCATGGACGGCGAAGTCTATGCCTGTTTCGTGGGGGCAAACTTGCCCTGCGATGCCAAAGCAAACACCGACCGGACGCCGACACAGGAGGAGATCGATTTCTGTCAGCAGAACCCGAATTCTGACGTCATCCCGGCAGTCGTCACCGGACGCGAAACCGTCTTTGAGTGGCGCTGTCGCGACGGCGCCACTGAGATCGTCAAACAGGTGTTCCAACCAGATGCACAAGGCTTTTTGTCTGAGATCTGGTATCAGATCCCTTCTGACTAGCCGGGCAGGGGCACCGGGACGTTCGATCCTGGCTTCCTGCGAGGCGCGGACATCCGGCGCGCTGGTACAGCAGCGAGACAATCCGGATCAGTGTTGCATGGGCTGCGACCAAGTGAGACTGGGTTGTACCTGCTTCACTGGCCCACCTGCTGCGCCACCGGCGGCCAACTGGACGCAGTGCCGGGTCTCCCTGCTCCTTGTCTGGTAGGCTCAGGAACCGAGACACGAAAGGCACTGCATCGACGGCTCTCCCGAACGTGGTTTTCGGGGCGGGCCTGGTTTGCTCTGGCGGATGGTGCGCGTACAACCTGCATTGCTGCCAACGGGCATGTCCGTGCTGCCTGGCCTCGTCGGGAGGCTGCAGCCACACCGGGATTCCCGCCAGCTGATCTTTTCACAGAGCATCTGCCCCCACATGCGAGGTTCTGAGTTCGATCCCTGTTCCTGGAGAAGCGATGACAGCAACCATCGAGTTGGCCCGCGCTGAGGCATTCCTGGCGAGCCGGTTCGGTGGCGTCGCCTGCGACGTCGCGCCTCTTGGCATGGGCGTCTGGTCAAAGGCATTCGCCTTCCGGCAGGCAGGTCGCGACTATGTCATCCGCTTCGGCGAGCACACCGAGGACTTTTATAGGGATCGCCTCGCGGCGCGGTATGCCGGTCCTGCACTCCCGATTCCGCGCGTTCTCGAGATCGGTGAGGCGTTCGGGGGGACCTACGCCATCTCCGAGCGTCTTTTTGGCGGGTACATCGACGATGTCGACGAGAGCCAGATGCGTGCGCTGCTGCCCTCGTTGCTCGCTGCCCTCGATGCTATGCGGCTCGCCGACCTCTCGGGAACGACTGGCTACGGTGGGTGGAGTGCCGACGGGGTAGCGCACCACCCAAGCTGGCAGGCCGCCCTCCTGGATGTCGCCAGCGACCGTCCAGCAGACCGCATCCACGGCTGGCGCGAACGCTTGGCCGCTTCGAAAGTGGGTGTCGGGCCCTTTGAGGAGGCCTACAAGCGCCTTCAGGCACTCTCTAGTCCGGTCTACGACGAGCGACACCTGATCCACAGCGACCTGCTCCACTACAACGTCCTGGTGGAGGCCGATCGAGTCACCGGCGTGCTTGATTGGGGCTGCGGTATGTACGGTGACTTTCTCTATGATCTGGCGTGGTTCTGCTTCTGGCAGCCCTGGTATCCGGCATGGCGGCGCATCGATTTCCGAGAGGAAGCCGACCGTCACTATGCCTCGATAGGCCTTGACGTGTCCCGCTTTGATGAGCGGCTATGCTGTTGCCAGATCCACATCGGGCTGGCAGGCCAGGCATACTTGGCGTATGCTGGCGACTGGGCCAATCTGGAGGATACCGCCCGGCGCACCCTGGAGGCCGCTCGCTGAACTTCTGTGCCTGAGGTTACGGACCCGCCCGCAAACGCCAGGGCGAGCGGGTGGCTGTCCAGGCGAGAGGAGATTCGGATCACGTGATGACAAAGAGACCGTCGGTACTTGCCATTCGAGTGTTGTCAAAAGACGATCCCCACATCCTGTCAGAGATCTTTTCATCGATCGGGCGGAACAAGCCCGCCCAGCGCTTTCTTAGTATCTAGCGGAGTGGCGCGATGGGCGCCTCATCCTGATCGCAGGTAGGGTTTGATCCGGCGCGCCGCGCGACGGCAGGCGTCCGCGAGGAGATCGATGTCCGCCTCGGTGTGAGCGGTCGACAGGGCGCCGTGCCCTTCGAGAGAGAATACGTTCTCCAACAAGAGTGCTAGATGGATGACGTGCTGCCGCAGCGCGATGTCGCAGACAGCAGGATTGTGCCAGTCGCTAAGCCCCTCCATGCAGGCGTCATCGCGGTAGGGAAAGTGCAGCATAAACATCGAGCTACCGGGCAACGCACTGCCGCCGTTGCCCGTGCAGCAGGCATAGATGCCCTCGTCGCGGAAGGCAGTCTCTACCGCACGGCGCGCAAGAGCCCCCAACTGGGCTAGTCTGGGATAGACCTCTGTCTCGTGGTTCACGAGGTAGGCCATCATGGTTTTGGCGGCAAGCATTGAGGCCGGGTGCGCTGAATAGGTGCCGCCCGAGAACTTGACCTTGGTGCCAGCAGACCGCCCGACCAGGGCCATGATGTCGGCCCGGCCCGCCACGGCCGCCGCCGGCATGCCTCCACCTATGATCTTGCCATAGGTTGCCAAGTCGGGCGTTATGCCGTGGAACGCACCCAGGCTGCCAGCGCGAAACCGGAATCCAGAGATGACCTCGTCAAAGATCAGCACGGCGCCATGGCGCTGCGTCAATTCTCGCGCCGTCTGCAGGTATTCATGCGTCGCCGGCACGAATCCACCAGCGCCCAGGAACGGCTCCACAATGAAGCAGGCCAGCTGATCGCCGTATCGCTGAAAGTGCTCGCTCAGCCGCTGCGGGTCGTTGTAGTTGCTGACAATCACCTTGTCGGTCACCGCGGAGGGTACGCCTGCGGATTCAACCCGTTGGAAGCCATTGTCATCCTCGGCATGAAAGCCAATGCCCTTCAGCGCCCAGGGCTGTGCCCCATGCCAACCTCCCCCTACCTTCATTACCAACGTGCGCCCTGTATAAGCCCGGGATAGGAGAGTAGCATACATGGTCGCCAGCGTACCGCTGGTGGTGAATCGCACCTGCTCGGCGTTGGTCTGCCGGCAGAGGATCTCGGCCGTCTCGACCTGGAGGGCATCGGTGAATCCAGTCTGCAGGCCAAAGCCGTCGCCGAAAGCCCGCGCCAGCGCCGAGGTCAGTTCCGGGGGATTGTGCCCCAGGATGTTCGCCAGGTGTCCTTGCCAAAAGTCGAGGATCCGGTGTCCATCCTCGTCGGTCAGCCAGGCGCCCTGGGCAGCGACAATCCGCGGCGGGAAAGGCTCGATGAGACGCAGGGAATGGCTGCCTCCGTCCACGAGAACCTTGAGCGCCCGGTTGTTGAGCGCGCTGGATACAGGGGCGCGGCGGCTGTACTCCTGGCACAGATCGGCGAGCAACTTCGTATGATCCCTCGTCGTCATCCTCTCCTCCAGTACCTCGGCATAGACAGAACGGTGCCATTGTATCCCACTTTGCTTGTTTCCGCAACGACGGCGCACGGGGCTGCCGCTGCACGACGGCAGTGGCTGTCCCGGGCTTAAGGTATTCGACACACGCATGTTTCCGGTCCGGCGCGTCTTGTGCTATAATCCCGGAGATGTCAGAACAACTTACCTATGTGTGCGCAACCTGCGGAAAGCACTACGCCCTGAGCGGCCTGGATTGGCGCTGCTCGTGCGGCGGGCTATTTGAGTTGGAGCCTTGGCCCCTCTTTGAGCCCGTGCACATCGATGCCGGCGACCGCAGCCAGTGGCGTTACCGGCGGTTGTTGCCTCTGGACCCATCCTGGGAGCCAGTCACGCTCGGCGAGGGAAACACGCCTCTGCTGGCGCTGGATTGGCACGAGCACCCCGTCCTCTTTAAAATGGAATCGGCTTGCCCAACTGGCTCCTTCAAAGACCGTGGAGCATCAGTCTTGGTGACAGCTCTCCGTGGATTGGGCGTTGAGCGCGTTGTCGAGGATTCGTCTGGGAATGCGGGCGCCAGCCTGGCAGCGTACACCGCGCGTGCCGGGATCCGGTGCGAGCTGTGCGTCCCAGGTACGATCTCCGGTCCGAAGCGAGCCCAGATGGCTGCCAGCGGCGCCGAGGTGATTGAGATCAGGGGCAGGCGCGAATACGCAGCCCTGGCGGCCTGGGCCGCCTCGGCTCACGGTGCCCTGTATGCTAGCCATGTCTACAGCCCGTTCTTCCTGGCAGGCATCGAGACTCTGGCCTACGAGCTGTGGGAGCAATTGGAACGGCGCGCTCCCGGTGCCCTTGTCCTGCCTGTGGGCAACGGCACACTGTTGCTTGGCGTTTACCATGGTTTCGAGCGCCTAAAACGGGCGGGACTTGTCAACAACCTGCCGCGCCTACTTGCGGTGCAAGCGGAAGCGTGCTCGCCGATAGCTCAGGCCTTTCACAGTGGACGCGACTCGGTGGAGCCGGTGACCGCTGCTCCGACCGCTGCGACCGGCATTGCCATCGGACATCCAGAGCGGGGTGCGGAGATCCTGTCCGCAATACGCGCTTCTGGCGGCACGGTGCTGAGTGTAAGTGAGGAAGAGATCCACGATGCGCGCAAGGGATTGGCACGGCAAGGATTCTATGTGGAGGAGACCTCGGCAGTGGCCGCTGCTGCTCTGGCACATCTGGCATCGCCGACAGAAGAGACGGACAGCGTGGCTGGCACAGTTGTGTTGTTGACGGGTCACGGTCTGAAGATCGATCCGGGCTAGCGAATACTGGCGCTCCCCTGCAGGTCGACGGATGATCACGCCCGCACAGGGAGCCCGAGGTCAGCTGCCACGAACAAGGAGCAAGCTGGCAGAGATGGAGGCAAGACGTGTTGTGATCACGGGGATGGGCGTCATCTCGCCCCTGGGCTTGGATCTGCCTACTACGTGGCAGAATCTGATCCAAGGCAGGTCGGGCATTCGTCCCATCACGCTGTTTGATACGACTGATTTCCGGGTTACCATGGCAGGCGAGGCGCACGGCTTTGACGCGACCAACTACATGCCGGCCAAGGATGCCCGCCGGGCGGATCGATTTACCCAGTTCGCCATCGCCGCCTTGGAGGAAGCACTGGCCCAATCTGGCCTGGAGGTGGACAGCCACAATGCCCAGGATGTCGGCGTCATTGTCGGCTCGGGAATGGGCGGTATTGCCACGTATACGGTCGAACTGGATATCCTGCGGGAAAAGGGCCCCCGCCGGGTAAGCCCTCTCCTGGTTCCTATGATCACCATAGATGTCGCAGCGGTGCAAATTGCCCTGCGTACAGGTGCACAGGGACCAAACCTGGGCGTGGCTTCGGCCTGCGCCACCGGTGTCGACGCGATGGGGCAGGCATTCGAGACGATCCGGCGGGGCCATGCACAGGCCATGATCTCCGGTTCCACCGAGGCGGCGGTCACGCCAATAGGCATCGCCACCTTTGATCGGATGCGTGCCCTGTCCAGGCGCAATCACGAGCCTGAGAAGGCCAGCCGCCCCTTTGACACCGATCGGGACGGGTTTGTGCTGTCGGAGGGAGGCGCTATCTTTGTGCTGGAGGAGTTGAGCTTTGCCCTGGCGCGCGGAGCGGAGCCGCTGGCGGAAATTGTCAGCTATGCAGCGACCTCCGATGCGATTCATATCACGGCACCCGACGCTGAGGGCAACGGTGCCGCCGAGTGTATGCGACTTGCCCTGGCTCGCGCCCGGATCGCGCCCGAGCAGATATCCTACATCAATGCCCACGGCACCAGCACGACCCTGGGCGACCCGGCAGAGACGGCCGCCATCAAGTTGGCATTCGGTGACCATGCCTACCGCGTGCCGATCAGCTCCACCAAGTCGATGACGGGGCACCTGTCCGCCGGCAGCGGATCGCTCGAAGCGGCCATCTGCATTCAGGCGCTGCGCACTAACCTGATCCCGCCGACCATCAACCTCGACACGCCCGATCCGGCCTGTGACCTGGACTTTGTGCCGCATCGAGCCCGGCAGGCGGACCTCGAGTTCGTCATGTCCAACTCCTTTGGTCTCGGAGGCCACAACGCGGTGTTGATCCTGAAGACAATCGACTGAACCGTCGCCAGATGGGGCGCACGCCAGGTCTGGTAGAACTTGACAGCAGAAAGGAGATCGTCGAGAACTCGAGATGCCACAGCGTCCAAGGAAGACCTTGGATCCTCTGGCGCCTCTGGTTCCGAGAATCATCATGACCGACATCAGAAGGCTAGAGACCACGTTGGGTATTGTCTTTCGGGACAAAAGCCTGCTACAGCGAGCCCTTACACACCGCTCTTACCTCAATGAGCATCCTGAATTCCCGCTAGAGGACAACGAGCGACTCGAATTCCTGGGCGATGCGGTGCTCGACTTTGTTACCGGAGAGTACCTCTATCATCGCTTCCCTGAAAAGCGAGAGGGCTCTTTGACCAGCCTGCGCTCGGTCCTGGTGCGGCGCAACACCCTTGCGGACTTTGCCCGCCAGTGGGACCTGGGCACTCACCTGATGATGGGCCACGGTGAGGCAGAGACGGGGGGCAGGGAACGGGCTGCTACCCTGTGCGCCGTGTTTGAAGCCGTGATAGGCGCTCTCTACCTGGATCAGGGCATCGACAGCGTTCAGGAGTTGCTCGAGCCGCTGATCGTTCCCCAGATTGCGAGAACGTTGCGGGAACGGCTGGACAAGGACCCAAAGAGCAGTCTGCAAGAGATCGCCCAGGGCAGGGTGCACCAGACGCCACGCTACCGGACCGTGAGCGAGATCGGGCCTGACCATGCCAAAGAGTTCACCGTGGAGGTGACCATCGGCGGGGCTGTGTACGGTAGGGGCAAGGGGCTGAGCAAACAGCAGGCCGCCCAGGAAGCGGCGCGCGCAGCTCTGGAACACTTTGAGCAGTTGACCAATCAGGTGGAAGAGGACAGCGCGGAGGCGCCTGCGGAAGAGGGATAGCAGCCGGGCAATGGGCCAAGAGGGGGGGCGAGTTCGCCCCCCCCCTTTGCTGATCAGAGTTGCGCCGTGAAGACGTCCTCGCGGCCCTTTTCCGCTGCCACCTTCATGAGCCACGCCTGGTAATCCGCCGGCGGCTCGTGGGTGGATTGCCGGCGCACCAGGGCAAGCGCATCCTCGGGACACTGGGTCACGCACACGCCACAACCGATGCAGTTGGCCTCGTCCACTTCGGCCACGTCCTCGATGGCGATGGCCCCCACGGGACAGGCATCCTCGCAGATGCCGCACGCGAGACATGCGTCGGCGTCGACTATGGCATGGAAATTCGATGCGATATCCATGGCTGCTCCGCCCAGCCGCGTCACAGTGCCCATCAACCCACAGCAACAGGAGCAGCAATTGCAGATAAAGTTCACCTTGTCCCGGGTGTTCGAGGTCATGTGCACCAGGCCCGCATCCCGTGCCCGCTCAAGCACCGCGAGGGCTTCTTTGGGCTCGATGAGACGCCCCATGTCCCGATCGATGAGGTACTTAGCCGAATAGTCGAGAGCCAGGCAGACGTCCACGGGAGCGTCGCAGGCTCCCTTGGACACGCGGCAGGCGCAATCCTGCACGGAGATGTATTTGGCCTCCCGCAGGTAGCCAGCCACTTCCTCGTAGGCCAGCACCGTTTGCTGGGCCTGTACCGTCTCCTGGATGGGGATGACGCGAGCCATGTGGGTGACTTTGCCCGTCATCTCTTCGCCCCAGCCCTCTTCGTAGTAGGTCTCCCACAGCTCGCCGAGCCGTTCAAAGGGCAGGTCGAGGCTGCGGTGTTTCATGAAAGGGAATTCGAAGATGCCCGGCGCTGTGGGAAGGAGCATGTAGAAATGGCGGTCCCGCGCCTCGTAGGCATAGACCAGACCCTTGTCGGCCATCGCTTCGCAGTGGGCGATGATGTCCTCGGTAGGCAATCCAGCCTTGCGCGCAATCTGGGAAGCACGAGTCGGCTGGAAGGGCAGGTGCAAGGCCACTGCTGCCTCTTTGGGGGTGAATAGGATGCGCAGGATCTCGCGTATCTCCTCCCGGTCGGGCGCGCCCATGGGATGTGTGTCCAGTTTGGCTCGTAGTTGCTCGTAAACGTCCATCGGTCCCTCCTCGACTGCGGGGTTGTGTGCGCCTGGCAGCACGCGCCCA
>JBFFCR010000030.1:0-16265 GCA_041559855.1 Anaerolineae bacterium
AGTTCCATGACCTCCAGAGACAGAGGGCGCCAATCAGTACGGCGGAGAAGGCGAGGAGGCCGGCACCGAGCGGCGGCGCGAACACGAGGGCGCCCACGCCGAGAATCGATGACACGGCAATGACGGCCAGGGCCTGCCAATACGCCAGCCAGTGGTACTGATAAACTCGTGCTGTGGTCGGAATAGGAGCAAAGTCATTCATTGGGCTACCTCACAATTGCATCCTTATCCATTGAGGTTCTACTGTGATTCCAGAACCGGCGCTGCGTCAATCTTATGGGTATTTTATCATATAGTAGGATGCCGGTCTCAACAATGAGCTTGCAGCCTGCTGACAGATGTCTGACGAATCCATTATAGTAACCTGTCAGCCGGAAACTGTAAGATGTTTGTAAGAGGTCTGTGACGCCGGTATCAAGCAGGAATCCCGTTGGCTGGTATGATGTAGGATGGCTAGTAGTGGGTTCTGCGGTCTCGGGAAGAACAGAGTCACTGAGCCACGAGCGTTAACGGCTTGGATCAAGGCTTGTTGGTTTTGGGAAGATCGGCTATAATGCGACTATCTAACTGTGTGGCTGTCCAAGAACGAGCATTTTACGCGCTGCTCGACCGCGGCACCGAGGCGAATGGGCGCGGCACGCGCCCTCGGAAGAACTCGGGCCTGCCAGTGAGGTCGCCGGGCATGCTAGAGTTGAATTTCCCCAATCCAGTTCGACAAGCTCAAGATCTCTACGGACGGCGTGTGGAGTTGGAACGGATCGAGCGGGTCATCGCTTCCGGCGCCCGGCGCCCTGTGGTGGTGTATGGCGAACGGCGGATCGGGAAAACGTCGCTGCTGCATGTCGTTGCTGCGCGCCTCAGTGAGGTCTCCGAGCCACGCATCACACCACTGTTCCCGGCGACGGTCGGCGTCTATTCGCTCCAGGACTTTGCCAAAGAGGCGCTGCAGAGCTTGTGCGCCTTTCGCGGCACTTCGCTGCGCGCAAGGGGGCTTTTGGGGACGGCTGGACAGTTCCACATGGCCACTATTGGCCAGTTTGTCGACGAGACGAAAGAGTTGCTTCGCGATTCGCCGGCCACGATCCATCTCTTGTGCATCGATGAATTTGATGCTCTGTTGCACAACTGCACCGCCTATGGCCAGGATGTCGAGGCGTTCAAGATCCTCGATCTTTGCCATCAACTGGTGATGCAAAGCGACCCTCTTCTCACTTTCTTGTTCACGATGACGCGCCTTCCTGATGCGGTACGGGACTCTGTCTACACGCTTGTCATCGATGAGGCCGAGCGGATCGATCTGTATCCTCTGTCATACACGGAAAGCGATGAGCTTCTCGACGGGATATTCGGCACGCGGGTGGCATTTGAGCGCGCGCAGCGGGAGCAGCTCGAGCGCCTGGCTGGTGGCCACCCTTACCTGCTGAAGCTGCTCTTGGCGAATTGGCTGCACCGGTTCTCGGCGGAGGCGCCTCCTGAGCGCGCTACAGCTTCTGCCCTGGAGCAGGCAGCGGGCGCTGCGGCTTGCGATCCGCGCGCAGAACATGCCCTGGGCAACCTCCTTCGTGTGCATTTCGAGCCGCGCGAGCGCGACTTGGTGACGCTCATGGCCGCCCTGGGAGACCGGATCGCCCCGGGCCAGATTGGCCGGGTGGACATCACGTGGCATACGGCAGCCGAGAACCTGGTCCGGCGCGGCTATCTCCTGGGTGAGGGAGATGGCGGGTACAGGTTCCGCGCTGCCCTGTTGGGCCGGTGGCTGCGTCAGAGGCCTGTCTTTGAAGAGCACCTATATCGCCTCGAGGATCTGCGCCAGCAGATGACTGGGGAGGCGAAGGGGGCAGCAGCAACCGGACAGGAATCCGAAAACGAGATTGACATAGAATTCGACCCTGATCAGCGGCGGCTCTACCTCCGAGGCCGCGAGATGCGATTGACTCCACAAGAATACCGCACTCTCTTTTGCCTATGCGAGAACCGGGGGCGCCTGGTTACCAAGGATGAGCTATCGCAGTACGTGTGGCCCGAGTCTGCAGGCAACGTGAGCGAGGCCGCGATCGATGCTATTGTCTACCGGCTGCGCCGCAAGCTTCAAGATGACGCGCGCCAGCCTCGCTACTTGGAGACTGTGGTTGGACAGGGGTTCATCCTGCACCGGGCGGCCTTTATCCGGCCCGGCCAGGGATTGAAGGAGCAGTTATGATCGAGTTGAATTTTCCAGAGCCTGCGACCTCTGAGGAGCGTTTCTACGACCGCCACCGGGAGCTGGCCAGAATCGAACGCGCTTTCCGCCTTCCAGAGACTCGCTCGGCGATTCTTCAGGGAGACCGCCGCATTGGCAAGACGTCGGCGCAGATCATTGTCGCCAAGCGACTGGCCAGGGATGAGACGTTAGGCATCGTGCCCATGATGCTACCCTTTGGCCCGACGATGTGCTCTGTCGAGGACCTGGCGCAAGAGATCCTGCACGCGCTGTGTGAGCACCTCCGGTTGAACCCCCGGGATAGCGAGCTCTACGACGACAAAGACGGCTTTCGCCTTCTCTCCGTGGGCCAGTACTGGCAGGAGGTCGCTCGGTTGGTCGCCGCGGCGCCGGGCCGGACTTTTCTGATCTGCATTGATGAGTTCGACAGCCTGCTGCGCTCCTGTGCCTCTCGCGAGGAAAGGAGCAATATTCTAAGCCTGCTGCAGGACCTGATTGAGCGGCGCAGCGACCTCCCCCTCAAGCTGTTCTTGACCATGACAAACCTCTCGATGAGCGAGATCGACCTTCGCGGTTCGCCCCTCGTTTCCAAGTCGGAGATCGTGCAGCTTTCCTGCTTTTCCGAGGGAGACATGGCCGAGATGGTGTGGGACCTGCTGGCACCATGGTGCGACGTGCAGGAAGGCGCCATCGCCTATCTCTTTGAGCTGTCGGGCGGGCATCCGTACGTGACCAAGCTCTTGCTGGAGAACCTGCTGGCGCCTCGTGGCTACGACCCGCAGGGCTTGAGCGTCGACTGGGGCGTCGTCGAGGAGGCGATCGCTCCGTCCGCGGACGATCCGCGGGCCCGCACCGCGCTCACCAATCTGTACGATGTGCACCTGAGCGACAGAGAAAAGACGGTGCTGCTGCTGCTGGCGGAGCGCCAGGTCCGGCGCGATGCTCGGCTGACCAGACGGGAGCTCCGCGTTATGGGGCCTGACTATGTGACAGCGGCGGAGGCGCTGGTGCGCCGCAGTTACCTGGATCGGGAGGCCGGCGAAGCTGATTCGAGCGAGGATCTCTACACTCTGCGTATCGGCTTCTTTGGTCACTGGCTGCGTCGCTGGGAGCGATACGAGTCAGAGGCTGACAAGCGACTGAGGGAGATCCGGCCGAGGCTGCGCAGACTGGATGATCCGTGGGCCGGCGTCGAGCCGACCGTAGTGACGGAGGAGGATCTGAGAAAACTGGGTATGCGGTCCTGACTTCGGCTTAGGGGTATTGGCACATGCAGTTCCACGTGCGAAGGTGGCCCGTTGCTGGTGCGCAAGGCTGGGCGCTGGCCTGGCTAGACGACCGGTTGGATCTGGTCTGTAGCCTTGCCGTGCCAGAGGATGCCATTCCCTATTGGCACGGCGCATGGTCGTCCTTGGCGCATGAAGATGCCGCCCGGATTGGTAGAGCACTTGACAGCGCGGGGGATCTGTTCCAGCTAGAGGTGGACGAGTGCCCCCTGACGGCTGTTCGGGCTCTGTACGGCCTGTTGGAGTATCTACAGGCTACGCCTCTGGCCGACCTATCGCACGTTGACGGAGGCAGCGCACTGATCCGTGAGTTTGTGGCGGAGCGCTTTGACTTTGGCTGCTCGTACGGAGAGGGATCGACACTCACGCAGATCGCGATCGATACGAGGAACTACCAGTCGTTGGCCAGCGGTCCCCCTTCAGCAGAGGGCTGGCTGGCTGCCCTCTACAAGTGGGTTGGCGATGGTGGGCACAGTGCCGAGGGTGCCGACTTTGTGGAGAGTGCTGTTGCTTCGTACGAGTTTCTCTACGCGGCTGCCAAGCAGCATCGCGACGAGGTTGCCCTGGACAACTTTGTCGCGTTTTCACGCGCTCTCGCCGAGCGGCTGGAGAAGGATGAACGGTACCAGCCGTACCGCCGCCATCTGGACGACCTGTATGAGGTCATTGCCCGGCACGAGCGCGATCTGAACGTGGCCCGCGATGGGCTGCTGCGCCTGTTGGCAGCACCCGGATCTGTGGCAAGCAAGTGGCAACGACTCCACAGGCTGATCCACGGTTTCAGCCAATCGAGCAGCGGACGAGGCGGGGGCAATACCCAATATGAGGAACGAACGGCAACGCTGACGGGGTTGATCGCTGACCATTGCCTGGAGAGCTATGATCTGCCGAGAGCCGTGGCAGCCTGGCGCCTGCTTTCACTACCCGATTCGCTGCTGGGGAATCTGCTGATGCTGATGGACCGCCCCGGCCGGCTCCTGGGGTTACACGGCGCGGCCTTTGTTGCGCTGACAGTGCTGGCGTCGCTGCAAGCGCGAATGCCCCAGCCGCCGCTGCTGCGCCTTCCCCATGTTGGTGCGGCATCGGTTGTGCACCTGCTGGGCGGTCTCCTCTTGCTGCTCCTATTCGCCGGACCGGCTTCTCTTGGCGTGCGCATTGCATACAGCCTGCTCCGGAGAAGGCTCTACTACGTGCAAATTGTGCTGCCGCGCATGCTCGCCGCCATTGTTGTTGGGCTGTCAGTGCTGATGCTGGATGACTTTCCCTGGCGCACAAGTCTGGGGCTGTCGCTGCTGCCCCTGCTTCTGTTGACGGCGGGTGTGTATTTCTTCTCCTATCTCTATATCCTCCTGGACGTGTATCAGACTGTGCGTTTCGAACCAGCGCACAGCTTCTCTCACGCATCATCTGCCGGTAGCTCATTCGGCTATGCGACGGCCGTAGCGCTGCGCGTCTTTGCCATGGGCATCATGCAGTCGTTGTTGGCGACCCTCCTGATTTCCGGCCTGGTCTTGCCCTTTGTGTTTGCGGATCCCGTTTCTCAGAATGTCCCACCCTGGGAAAACAGCGCCCTGGGATGGATTGCCTTTCCGAGCGGACCGGGTCCGGTAACCTTTGTGTTTGTGCCTGCTCTGGTTCTCTTGTGGACCGGCATGGCATTGTTTATCGGTGCCTTTGTGCAGCTGCTGTGGCAGGACCGGCGCGCAATCTCGCCGGTCAGGGGGTAGGCTCGTGTCCCGGCTGGAGTTCTCTGAGGTCCATGCAGCCGAATCGATGCTGAGCTCGATCCCGCTGGATGACCTGGTCGCCGTCTTTAGCAGGAGGGGGGCAGGACGTCCGCTGCTGGTGTACAATAGCGTGGCGCCTTCCGAAACCCGGGGTCGCCGCTTCGAGGCAATCCTGTTGAACGACCTGGGCGAGGTTGATCTGGAGGAGTATCCAGGGCTCTTTGTCGGCATCTCTGCCTTGGATGTCGTGCGGGATGGCCTAGTGACAAAGGGGCCCATGTTCTACCCTCTGGAGCAGATGCTGGTGCGCCTGGGTAGGCGCCGCGTGCTGCATCGCACGCTGCACAATCTGGCATACCACCTGGTCGACCTGCTAAAGAAGCTGTCCGCTGCTGATCCTGTCCGCCGGCAGCGCGTGGTGAGCAAGGTGCTGCAACTGGCCCTGCCGCATTTGTTGGACGAACGGGGGGCTGAGGGCCTGATTGCCGTGCAGCCTGGATCTGACCTCTCTGCTTTCGTGGGCGGACAGGTGGGGCAGTGGTATGGCGTCGGCGACTATCTGGGTGATGTAGCCAGGGATGGAGCCGATGGCTGGATCGTGGCCTTGGAAGAGATTAGTCTGTTTGACCGTCAGATCGATCCCGACAGTCACAGGTTCGTGGATTTGCGCGGTATCCTCAGGGACGCGGGCTATGCCTCGGCATTGTACGTCACTTGCCGGGCGCTGGCTTGGCGCTGTGTGGAGGAGGCACGAGTTAGGTCGGGATTTCAGGACACTGCGTGGGCGCTCATGGGGGAGGCCTGGCTGGCCCAGGAGGACGCTCAGGACCTCGTCGCTCTATTGCCCCACGCTGATTTCCACCGCTTTGTCGCAAAGGGCGACGCCCTGCGCCTGTACCGCGTGCTGGATCCACACGCCCGGGATGAGGAACCTGGACCCCGTTGGGCTTTGCGGGACCTGGCGACCCGCGAGATCCCTCCGATCTATCGGGAGAGGGCGTTTTCCCTGATCCCTATCAAGGCAGTTGCCAGCCAAGGTTGGCCGGCGGCCAAGGCTGACGGCCTGGGCGAACTCCTGTGGAAGGCAGGCCACGAAACGACGTTGGCCGAGACGTTGTCGATGCTCGCTCGTGATGGCTTGGACGGCGCCCCGGTGGCATCCGCCCTGGAGCCTGCAGTGCTGTCGGACCTGGCGCGCCGCGGGGTGCTGCTGAGCAGCCTGAGCAGTCCGTGGATTTGGCGCCAGGGCCGCTATGAGCAATTCGTGGACAACACCTACGATATCCTGCGCCGCGCCCTGGAGCTTCAGGGTCGGGTAGGCAAGGGCAGGATGGGGGACTACCATCGCGCCCTGCGCAACTGGTACGGTTGCTACAGCGCCGGCAGTGAAGATGTGCCCAAGTTCCTGCACCAGATGGCGACGCTGCTGAGAGCATTTCTGCGTGCCACGCGACTGGACGGCCACGATGCATACATGGTGAATGCCCGCAAGCTCCTGGAGGTGGAAGAGGCGGCGCTCTACTCTCCGTCCACAGCCGGCTCGGGGAAGGAGGAGACTCCCGCCCTGGATGCGCGGGCACTGCCCAGTGACCTGGCGCGGGTCCGGGGGCTGCTGGCGGAGGAGACGAGCGAGACGGACTGCCTGTCGCCGGTCTTTGAGCGAGTTTGGCAACAGCTGCGCGGGCTCCAGGATGAGCTCCAGGATGTGCAGACACGGGAGCGAAACGCGGATGTTCAGCAACGCAAATTAAAAGAGCTCCTGGCGCATGCTAGACGGCATCGCCGGTTGGTCTTTGCCCCGCCCCACGAGACGGTCGTGTTGCACACCATCTATGACCGGGAGATTGCCAACTTGGAGAGGCTTGTGCAGGAGCTCGAGACCGAGGCCCGGCTGGAGATCGTGGCCGTTAATCCGCGCGTCGACTTTCAACGCGAGGTGGATCTGGTCTTTGAAGTACGGAACACCAGCCGCGTAGAAGCCCGAGACGTCGAGTTCGTGTTGAACAGGGACCCGTCTTTTGAGCTGCTGGAGCGTTCCTCGATCCGCGAGTTTCCCAGTCTGCAACCCTGGGTGCCGGAGCGCTTTTCGTATCGCGTGCGCGCGGTCCAGCAGCCGCGAGCCGTCTTCCAGTTTACCTACGGCTATCACAACCTCGAGGAGCAGCAGCAGGTTCTGGTCCCGCTGCCAGTGCGCAGCTTGGACGAAGCGCCATTTGAGATGAAGGGCGATCCCTACCAGTTCGGTCGAGCCATCCAGAACCCGGCCGATTTCTATGGGCGGGAGGATGAGATGAAGAAGCTTCTGTCCTCCCTCTACCGTGGCGGGCACACCAATTTCCTGCTTCGAGGCCCGCGGCGGATGGGCAAGACTTCTACGCTCTACATGCTGCAACATGCTCTGCAGGATGCTTCCATTCGGCGGCGTTTCGGCATTCCAGAGCATTGGGACGCGTCGCTCGCACGCTATGAGCCGGTGCTGCTCGACTTGCAGGCATTCGGTTTCCAAGAGGGCGAGACCCACATTGCTCGCTTTTTCCGGGCGCTCTTGGAGGCGACTTGCGCGACCATTGCCCCATCGCTGTGTAGCAAGCTGGAGGCGGGGTTCAGTCGGCGCTGGCGTGAGATCGATGCCCCCCGGGCGGTCTTGGAGCAGTTGGAGGTGGCCTTTGAACAGCGGCCCGAGGCGCGCGTGGTGGTATTATTGGACGAGTACGACGAGATCTACCGGCCGCAGGGGAGAAACCTTGACACGGCGCTGCGCCACGTGGTTCAGAATGAGCAGCGACTGACCTGGATCATTGCCAGCACGCAGTTCCTGTTCAAAGAGAGCAAGCTCTATGGCTCGCCCTGGTTCAACATCCTGGACATTGTAGAGCTGGACTGCCTGTCCGACTGGGCAGCGCAGCGGTTGGTAGAGGAGCCGAGCAAAGGGGAGCGGGTGGAGTGGCAGTCAGACGCGATCGTGGCACTGCTCGACGAGACGGGCTGCCATCCTGCGTTTCTGCAGCTGTTTTGCAGCAAGATCATGTCCTTTCTCAACCGGGAGAAGCAGAACTATGTGCTGCCACGGACGATCGTCGCCCTGGCCGACCAGATCGTGCAGGAACAAGAGACGATCCACAGCCACTTTGAATTCTATTGGACCGACACGCCGGGCGTCGGCCAGCTCATCCTGCTGGCTGCCGACGAGAGCGACCGGCCGCTGAGTCGCCTGGCGATACAGCGCTGGGTGGTGGCACGCCTGACGGAGCGCTTTGGGGCGCGGATCGAGAGCCGCGTGCGGGATGCGCAGAACGCCCCGATCCCGTGGTGGGAGCGGCAGTTCGAAGACGGCATGGCCTGGGTGGCCGACGTGGTGCGCGCGATTCGCTTTGGGCAGTCGACGCGCACATTTTCCTTTACCGTGCCGTTGTTTCACCGCTGGTTGCAGCACAAAGGTCGCTATGAGAACCTACTCGAAGCCGCCTTGAGCAAGGTGGGTACCGAGATGGAGCGCGATGAACTGGCTTGACGTTCAAGTGTTCGCGGCGCTGGTCGCTGGCCTGTACGTGTTGGGAGCAATGGCCGGTCTGATAGTGGGAAGCCGCAGCCAGGCATGGGGGGCGCGGCTGGCGCTGACCTGTGCCTTCATCGCCAGCACGCTCGTCGCGGTACGAGCCAGCCTTTTCTGGCTGGAGAGACCATCGATGTCCACGGGTCAGCACTTTGTGTCTCTGCTGCCCGAGCAGTCGAGCGGATTTCCCGCCCTTGGCCTCGATCTGTATGTGGATCAGCTTTCGGCGTTCTTCTTGTTGCTCACCGGCCTGCTCTCGGCCGGTGTGGCTGTTTATTCCTTCTCCTGGCTGGCCGGCCGCAGGAAGCAGCACAGGCTTGCGGCTTTCTTCAACCTGTTTGCTCTCTCAGCCTGCATGTTGCTGGTGGTAAACGACGTCTACTTTTTTCTGTTGTCTTTGGAGTGCATAACTCTGACCTTTGGCTACCTCACGCTGCACAAGCACAACGTACTGCTAGACCAGCCGCTGGAGACGGTACCGCAGTCGCTCATGGAGGATGCCAAGCGCGCGTTCAAGGTGTATCTGATATCAAGCCATACCGGGGTGATCCTGGTCCTGTTGGCCTTTCTGCTCCTGGCGTTGCAGGCCTCCAACATGAGTTTCGACACGCTACGCGATCTGGATTTGAGCGGTCATGCAGTGCTCGCCGGCGCTGTCTTTGTGCTTGCCCTCCTCGGCTTTGGCATCAAGGCGGCCATGGCACCGTTCCAGTCGTGGATGGGCCTGACCCATCCCTACCTGCCAACCAATGTTCACGCCCTCGTTTCCTCGGTGATTATCAAGGTGGCTGGCATCTATGGCATGATCCGGGTCTTTTTCGAGTTCTTGTATCCCGCTGTGTGGTGGTGGGGCTGGCTATTGCTTCTGCTCGCGAGCCTGACGGCTGTGGTGGGTGTATTCTATGCTATAGCCAGCCGCGATCTGAAAACGGCCCTGGCCAATCATAGTGTCGAGAACATTGGCATCATTCTGGCAGGCGTTGGGCTGGCGCTGTTGCTGGCGGCAGAGGATCGTGCCTCCTCCCAGAGCGGTGTGCTACCCAACCTCACGCTAGCGGCCCTGGCGCTGACAGCCGGGCTGTATCATCTACTGAACCACGCCGTCTTCAAGGGGCTGTTGTTCTTGGGGACGGGCGCCATCGAAAACCGCACAGGCACCGTGGAGCTGGACCGCCTGGGCGGGCTGATTCGCCGCTTCCCGTGGACGTCGGCGACGTTTCTCGTTGGTGCTGTGGCCATTGCCGGTTTCCCACCCCTGAACGGGTTCATCAGCGAGTGGCTGACGCTGCAGGCCCTGTTCGCAGGGCAGGGCCTGCTGAGCACGCACCAGCCGTGGATGCTCATCGGCCTGTTCGGGGCGCTCTTAATGCTGGGGCTCTCTTTCGGGCTGACTGCCCTGGCCTTCGTCAAGATCGCCGGGGAGGCGATCCTCGGTCCGAGCCGGAGCGCCGACACGCACAGCTACGCGAGCGGCGACGTGCCATGGTCGATGCGCAGCGTACTGATCGTCCTTGCGGTTGCCTGCCTGCTGTTGGGCCTGCTGCCGGGGCTGGTGGCAAACAAGCTGGCTGATATCCCGTACGAGATCCTGCAGACCTCCTCGGCTGTCCGCCTGGGCGCGGGCCCGACGTCGCTGGCCATTGACGCATCGACGGGCTTTTCTGACTATGGGGTGCAGCTCTCAATGCTGCCCATTTTGCTGTTATTCGCTATTCCACTGGTCCTGGCGGTGCTAGTTAGCGTGCGGCGCAGGCCGCGGGAGCGCAGCCCTGTGTGGACCTGCGGTACGGAACACCAGCCCGAGTCGATGCAGATTAGCGGCGGCGCCTTTGCCTTCCTGGTGTGGGAGTGGGCCGGCAGACGGCGGGAAGACGACTCTGGGGATGCCAGCGAGCCGATCCCATGGCGACTGTCGCTCTCCCAAACGCGCTACGTTGTAGAATTCTTCCGGCGGCTGGTAGGCAGGGCCGTGGGGCGTCTCTCGGCTGCGTCGACGCGGTTCGGAGATCGGTTTCAGGACGGCGACATCCGCCACTATCTTGGCTATCTGTTCGTCATCTTTGTGCTTGTTCTCCTTGTGTCCGTGTTGTGGAGGATACCGGGATGATGTTGTCCTACATTGTCCAGGGATTGGTCTTCATGTCGGTGGCTCCCCTGGTGGCGGGCACGCTGCGCTGGGCCAAGGCCCGCCTGCAGCGCCGACAGGGGCCATCGCCGGTGCAGGTGTACCGCGACCTGCTCAAGCTGTTGTCCAAGCGCCCCGTCGAGCCCGAGAACTCCTCGTGGATATTCAGGGGTGCGCCTGCCGTTGTCTTGGCCTGCTACGCCATGCTTGGCTTCGTCATGCCGGTCTTCTATCTCCCCGAGGCCAGGAGCTCGCCCGCCGGCGATCTGCTGCTGTTGGTGTATGTCCTGGGCCTGGCCCGGCTTGCGATGGGCCTCGCTGGCATGGACTCCGGCGCGCCCTTTGGCGGACTGGGTAGCAGTCGCGAGATGTTCGTCCACGTCCTCGCCGAGCCGACGCTGCTGTTCGCGGTGTTTACCCTGGCCTTGACGCGCAACACCACAGACCTCACAACCATTATCTGGGCCAATCATGATGCAATGCCCTTGGACATCTATGCCGCTCCGGAGCTGTTGCTCCTGATGCTGGCGATGGGTGTGCTCGTTGCCCTGGAGTCAGGGCGGTTGCCCATCGACAACCCGGGCACGCATCTGGAACTGACCATGCTTGGCAAGGCAGTACACCTGGAATACTCTGGGCCGCGGCTGGCGCTGCTCGAGTGGGCAGAAGCTCTTCGCCTCACCTTCATGCTGACGCTGTTGCTCAACCTGTTCGGACCCCGGCTGCTAGCCTCGCCCGGAGAGTCTCTGCTCATGAACGTGATACTGATCCTGCTCTATCCTGTCAAGCTGCTGGTCCTGCTGCTGGCCCTGGCCCTTTGGGAGGCGGTCCAGATCAAGGCGCAACTGCGCTCGATAGTCACACCGGCTCTCACTGCGTTGGCGTTCACCATTCTTGCCGCAGTCCTGGTGGTCGCCGAGCACTATTTCGAGATGTAATCAGGAGGAGGTCCAATGCAGGGAGCAATAGGACCGCTGGCAACCGTCATCGATCTGCTAGCCGTGGTGATGGTCCTGGTTGCACTGGGAGTCGTCTCGGTGGGGGCCATCCAGCAGATGATCCGGCTCTATCAGATTCAGTCAGTCGTACTGGCTGTGATCACAGGCCTGATTGCCATTGAACTTGGCACGCAGCATCTGACGGCGACCAGCATAGCACTGGTTGCTTTTGCTTTTGCCATCCCCGGGATGTTGGCCTACGTCATCAAGCCGCTGTTGGCCCAGGCCACCGTGCCGAGGGAGATCCCGCCGCTTCTTCGCCTGGCGCATCCCTTCTTGCGCCTTTTTAGCCGCCACTTTAAGGAGGAGGCAGACAGGTCGATCCGCGAGGCATTGCCGATGTGGCTGGAGCACGGCCTCTCGCCGAGGCGGCAGCGTTCTTCGGCAGTCATCAGCCTGCTCTTGACGGCTGTTGCCTACGTACTTGCCTTCAACCTGCTGAGTGACAATGACCATCTGGCGCTGAGCCTTGCGGTCTCGATGGCGCTGCTGATGCTGGGCATGTTCACCATGATCAACCGCGAGGACCTGATCTCACAGATCATGGGCCTCCTGGTGATGGATCACGGTCTCTTTTTGGCGGCTGTGCGGGTTATCACGTTGCCCTCTCTCATTTCGATCTTTGTCGTGAGCCTTTTTCTCTACATCCTCATCACGCTGGTGATCCTAGTGATCCTGTTGCCCGAGCTGCACGAGCGTTCGGCCACGATCGAGGTCGGTGATCAACGCGAGCTGCGAGGTTAGTCCCGTGCCAAGCCTATCCGAGAACGAACTGGAGCTCCTGGCAAAGCTGATCCTGGTGTCACCTCTGCTGGCCTTGCTGCTGCCCGCCCTGACCGGCATCGGGCGGTGGCTTAAGCCCAAGGCCATCCTGTTTGGCTGGGCCACCCGGCTCCTGTCGATGTTCTCGCTCATCTGCTCCATCCTGCTGGCCATGGGACCCAAAGCGGAGTTCCCCCTGGCCTTCTCGGTTCCTTTGGTGCGCTTCTATATCGACACCCTCAGCGTCTATTTCGTGCTGCTGGTCAACCTAGTCGCCTTTTTCGCCTCCTGGTACACGGTGGACTTTATGGCCCACGATGCAACTCACAGCCGGGAGTTCCACTCTCCGCGAGTGTTTCATGTCTTCTTCAACGCCTTCCACCTGACTATGCTGATTGTGCCAATGGTGGATAATCTCGTCATCCTGTGGATGGCGATCGAGCTGACGACGCTGGCCTCGACGCTTCTGGTGCGCTACCGGCGGCAGCGTACGACGCTGGAGGCCGCGTGGAAGTATATCATCATCACGACTGCCGGCATAGTGTTTGCCCTCTTTGGCACCATCTTGCTGACCCATGCTATCGGGAACGATGAGACCTGTGCGGGCATCGCCGAGACACTGGGACACGCGGCGACTAGCTGCGCCGAGCTTGAGGCTGCGGAGCACCCGGACTTGATGGGCTGGTCATTCCTGGCAAGGAGAGAGGTGGCAGCGAAACTCAATGAAAAGTTTGTTGTGCTCGCGTTTCTCTTCATCTTTGTCGGCTATGGCACCAAGGCGGGGTTCGCTCCCATGCACACCTGGCTGCCTGATGGCCATGGCGAGGCCCCATCCCCAGTAAGCGCCCTGCTCTCGGGTGTGCTGCTCAAGTCGGCATTGTACGCCATCCTGCGATTCTACACCATAACTAACCTGAGCTTGGGGAGTGCGTCGTTCACGTCGGCGATATTCCTTGTTTCAGGCCTGCTGTCGCTTGGGCTGGCAACGCCTTTCATTCTCAAACGCAACAAATTCAAGCGCGTGCTGGCCTATCACAGCCTAGAGCATATGGGCATCATCGCCTTTGGCCTGGGCATCGGCGGGACGGTAGCTCTGCTGGGCGCGCTCCTGCACGCACTGAACCACGCCTTGACAAAGGCGCTGATGTTCCTCACGTTTGGCAATGTGCGCCGCGAATACGCCCGGCAGCAGGGCCTGTCCGAGGTGGACGACAAGCGGATCGGTGGGGT
This sequence comes from Anaerolineae bacterium, assembly GCA_041559855.1. GTDB lineage: Bacteria > Chloroflexota > Anaerolineae > JAAYZQ01 > JAAYZQ01 > JBFFCR01. The sequence goes on from JBFFCR010000030.1 coordinate 13,882, forward strand.
GCTGCAGACGATGACCGGCTCTGGTGTGGTGTTGCTGTTTGGTGGACTCGGGTTGGTCGGCTCACCGCCCTTTAATATCTTTCTGAGCGAGTTTATCATCCTGTGGGCAGCGCTGGACCGCATCCTCCACCCCCCAGCCGGCAGCCAGATCCCGGGGCTTGTCTACATTCTGGCAGTCGCGCTGTTCCTGATCACAGTTACCCTCATCTTTGGCGGGTTGGTGGGGCACCTGGCGCGTCTACTGCTGGATCGTGTCCCCGGCGCATCACAGCAGACCGAGCAGCCTGCGGTGAACGGCACAGGGCAGGCCAGGTTTGGTGTTGAGAGGGAGTTCAGGGATCGAGCCACGCAGTTGGTCCCGTTGCTGGTGTTGATTGCCATCATTGTGATGTTTGGCGTCGGGATCCCGCAGGCGCCCGTCAACTTTCTGGCGCTTCTCCAGGACAGCGTCCGCATCCTGCAATCCGGGGCCACGCCATGAGTATGGGCGAGGCGCTGTATCTGGAGTGTGAACGGGCAGGCACGCTGCTGAGGCCGCCAGCGACCAACCAGTTGCTCGTGCGCGTCCCGACCGGTAAGGATGTGGTGCGACTTGCTAAGCGGCTCGCGGATCAGGGCTACTATCTGGTGACCATGGTGGGCACGGACGAGCGCGAGCTGGTGGATCATTGTTACAAGTTGACCTACCTCTTTAGCCACCCTACGGAGGACCTGTTTCTCTTTGTGGAGAACCCGGTCCGTGGGGACCGTTATCGCTCGATCTTTGGTCAATACCGAGCGGTGGACCCCTTTGAGCGGGCGTTAGTTGCCATGCTGGGCCTATATCCGCAGTTGAAGCGGAGCAGGCGCCTGATCGAGGGTACGTGGCTGCATGATTGCTACCCGCCCAAGCTCTATCCGCTGCGGCGCGATCGGGCGCCGGTTGAAACGGTTGCGCGGATTGAACAGCACGTTGGCACTCAGCACAGCGCCGGCATCGAGCTGCCGCCTAATGGAGAGTGGCTGCTGCCTGTGGGACCTGTTCACGCGGGGGTCATTGAGCCGGGCCGATTTCTATTTCGACTTGCAGGAGAGGTGGTCGAGGAGCTAGGCGTGAGCCTGGGCTACACGCACAAGGGGATCGAGGGCCTGTTCCAGATGCGCTACACACTGTTAGATGGCTGGCGGCTGGCGGAGCACGTTTCAGGCGACTCGGCCTTTGCCCATTCACTGGCATACTGCCGGGCGGCTGAGGCGCTGGCTTCACTCGAACCACCGGTTGAGGCAAAGCTGTTGCGCATCCTCTTTCTGGAACTGGAGCGCATGACCAACCATATTGGAGATTGCGCGGCCCTGGCCCGGGACGTGGCCCAGGACATTGCGGCATCGGCGCTGGCGGCGTTGCGGGAGGAACTGATGCGTCTTGCCGGCAGGCTGACTGGGCACCGTATGTTGAGGGGCGTGAACCGGCCGGGTGGGGTGTTGCTGCCCGGGTCGCTGGACCTCGCTATCGCCCAATCTGTCATCAGGCAGGTGGCGGGCCAGTTTGCCGGTCTGGCCGAAAATCTGGCTCGCTCGCCGGCATTTCGCAATCGACTGCAATGGGTTGGCATTCTCTCCCGGCAGCAGGCCTTTGAACTGGGTGCGACTGGGTTGGTGGCACGGGCGTCGGGCCTGCAGCGTGATTTCCGTCTGCAGCATCCCGATGGCCCCTACGGCGACGAGGTGATCCGCGAGCTCGTGGTCCAGGGCCTCCCAGGGCATGGCTCCATCGCGGCGCGTGAAGCCAGCGCCGGGGACTCGTTCGCCCGGTTCCTGGTCCGTGCGCGTGAGGTGCGCAGCGCCTCCCGCATCATCCAATACATCCTCTCGCAGCCTGAGCTGGCGACCGCGGAGACCCATTTCATCGAGCGGCCATCGTTTCACCCTGCGCGCAACTTTGAATTTGGCCTGGGACACGCCGAAGGGTGGCGGGGCGCAGTCGTCTACTGGGTGATGCAAGATAAATTCGGACGCATCTACCGCTGCCAGGTGCGCGATCCATCTGTTCTAAACTGGCCGAGTCTCAAGGCTGCCGTAGAGCCCCACGCCCTTGACAACGAGTATCTGGCCCTCTACAAGCCGCCCAGGCCAGAGGTTGACTCGATAGTGCCCGACTTTCCCGTGATCAACAAGTCGTTCAATCTGTCCTATTCAGGCAGCGACCTGTGAGCGTCCAGGGCAAGACGGGGTAGGAAGGCAGGAGAACGTTGCATATGCGGTGGTCAAGAATGGGGTTTGCAGGGGTGCTGGCCCGGTTTGGGAATCTCGTTTCGCGGCGGGGCTTGCTGACAGAGCCTGATGCACGGACGCGCCAGGCGCGCTCTGTCTTTGTGCGCCACCTGGACGCGGGTTCGTGCAACGAT
>JBFFCR010000031.1:0-16145 GCA_041559855.1 Anaerolineae bacterium
GTCCGGCATGGATGTGGAAGACATGCGGCGTTACCTCGCCGAGGAGTGGCAGATCATGGTCTCGGGAGGGCTGGACAAGTACAGGGGCAGGATCTTCCGCGTTGGCCATATGGGCAAGGCCTCCTCTCAGGAGTACGTGGAGCAGTTTCTGGCGGGCGTCGAGGCCTATCTCCGGCTGCAGGGTCTCAACGTTCCGCCTCTGCAGGATGGGGGATAGTATCCCGCGGCTGTCCAATGGTAGGGCGTGACCCATGGAACCCACCTCCGTCCAGAGCCTGGCACGTGGTGACGCGATCCTGGCAGTCCAGCAGGCAGCGCTGGCTGCGGTCGAACCGGGCGCGGCGGTGCGCCGCCATCTCCAGCTTCGAGACGGCCTGCTGACCGTCGGCGAGCGCGAATACGATCTGGCCAGCATTGAGCGGATCTGGGTCGTTGGTGGTGGGAAAGCGACCACGGCCATGGTCGCCGCATTGGCGCAGATCCTGGGTCCCCGCCTGTACGGTGGCCTAGTTGTCACCAAGACTGGCTACCGTGATCCCAATCTGGACACGGGACCGGTTGAGGTCATCGAGGCGGGACACCCAGTGCCCGACGACGCGGGCGTGCAAGGCGCCAGGCGCATGGTGGAGTTGCTGTGTGCCGTCACCGGGCGCGATCTGGTGCTGGCGGTCATCTCGGGCGGCGGATCTGCGCTGCTGACGCTGCCAGCTGCGGGTCTGGACCTCAGTGACCTGCAACGTGTAACTCACCTGCTGTTGCGCGCAGGGGCGACCATTGTCGAGCTGAATACTGTGCGCAAACACCTGTCGCAGCTCAAAGGGGGTGGATTGGTCCGCTTGGCGGGCGGGGCGCAAGTCGTCAGCCTGATCCTGTCGGACGTGGTGGGCGATCCACTCGACGTGATTGCCTCCGGTCCCACCGCCCCAGACCCAACCACCTTTGCCGATGCCATAGCCGTCCTGGAGCGTTACGGGTTGGTGGAGCGGGTGCCTCGCGCTGTGCGAGGGCACCTGCGCGCCGGTGCGCAGGGTGAACTAGCCGAGACGCCCGAGGTGGGGGATGTCTTCTTTGACCGGGTGCACAATCTGATTATCGGCAGCAACAGGATGGCCGCAGAAGGTGCACTACGGGAGGCCCGAGCCCGTGGCTTCAACGCCATGCTGTTGTCGACCTTTGTGGAGGGGGAAGCCCGCGAGGTAGCCCGCGTGGCGGCTGCGCTGGCAAAGGAGTTGATCCATCACGACCGCCCCCTGCCACGGCCGGCTTGTCTCGTCTGGGGGGGCGAGACGACGGTCACCGTGCGGGGGTGGGGCAAAGGCGGGCGCAATCAGGAGTTGGCCTTGGCAGCCGCTCTCTCGATGGAGGGCCTCCCCGGTGTCCTGCTGGTTGCCCTCGGGACCGACGGCACCGACGGGCCCACTGATGCTGCCGGCGCGGTGGCTACCGGCGAAACCGTTGCCAGAGCCCAGGGACTGGGACTTGACCCGTACGTCCACCTGGCAAACAACGATGCCTACCCCTTTTTCGATGCGCTGGGCGACCTGATCCGCACCGGACCGACCGGTACCAACGTGAACGATCTGCTGTTGCTCTTTGCCTTTCCCTAGCCACCAGGTTCTGGGGCAGGCGCGCGTGATTGGTTACTACGGGTAGCTGCCATACCCTTTGGCAGTGGGGAGCGTTGACAGGTCCGATGGCTGAGTACTCGGCAAGATCTGCGCAATCAGGCCAGGCTACGCGCCTGCATGCCAAGCAGCCGATCGGGCTCTTCCTTAGCTTGTCGCTGGCTGCCCTGTGCTTTGGTATCGCCTTGAGCGGCGGGCTTGCCACGGCCTCAACTCGCCAGCATCTGCCCTCCAGCCTTCACCACGAGATCTGTGGCGACATCTCGGCGAATTCTACCTGGACTCCCAGTCAGGGTCCTTACTATGTCACGTGCGATACGACGCTGCTGCCGGATGTCACGCTGACCATCGAGCAAGGTGTCGCGATTCGATTCTCTCCTGGGGTTACCCTTACCATCTCGGGGACATTGCGTGCCACCGGTGCGCCGGACCAGCCCATCATCTTCACGTCTGACCAGGAGTCGCCAGCCCCTGGCGATTGGGGCGGGTTGCGCTTTGAAGCGGGAAGCTCCGGTAGCGACCTGACGTGGTGCGTCGTCGAGTATGCCACCGTCGGTGTGCACGTCTACGCCGGGCCAGGGGAGACGGTCGGCCCCGTGTTCTCTGGCTGCACAGTGCGCGAGAATGCCGCACACGGCATCATGCTGGAGGGATACACCAGCGGCTGCGACGTGGGCTTGGTCCAGCCAACCATTGCCGGCTGCCTCGTGGAGGAAAATGGCGGGTGTGGCATCTATGGCTACGGATATGGCGATCCATCCTATGGCTGCGACGAGTTCGCCGGCGGAACCGTGGGCGGGGCGGTGACCGGCAGCACAATCAGGAACAATCAGGGGCCGGGGCTCTGCCTCCGGGCCGAGTCGCTTGAATTCGGGCATGGAGACGTGTGGCTCGGGATCGAGGCCAATGCCATCTCGGGCAACGCCGGGCATGGCATCCACCTTTACGGGGACGACCGAGTCCGTCCCCGCATCGAGAACAACCTGCTTTACGGGAACGGGGGGGCCGGGATCTATAGCGCTGCCAGACACGAGGAAACGGATCTGCCGATCGTCAACAACACCGTTTTCGGCAACGATGGGGACGGTGTGGTCTTGACGCGACCAGCAGGACAGGCGTACCTCGCCAACAACATCGTGGCGGCCAATGGGGGCTTTGGGCTTGTCTGCGACCAAGCTGGCGGCCCCCAGACTGCCAACAACGATCTCTGGGACAATGCCAGCGGCGAGTACTCTATCTGCGTGCCTGGGGCCTCTGATATTCATGCCGATCCGCAGTTCGTTGCACCTGCGGCTGGCGACTTTCATCTGCCATTTGGCTCCCCGTGCGTGGATGCGGGAACGAGCGACGACGCGCCTGCCGCCGACATTGAGGGTATTCTGCGCCCTCAGGGTGCCGGCGTCGACATTGGCGCCCACGAGCTCTGGGTCCAAGAGATCTATATCCCGCTTATCTTGCCTGGCTTATAGAGCAGCTGCATGGAACTTGTGCAGTTGGGGTAGAGTCTTCAGCCGGAAGGTCCACCTGAAGGCTCTACTCCACCATTGGATTTCCAGATGAGCCCTGAATAGGAGGGTGTCGATGCGTAGGGTAGAGATCCGTTCGGGTGACGTGGCAGCCTTCGCCACCCTGCACGACAATGCCACGGCTGATGCCATCTGGGCGGCGCTGCCCATCACGGCGAGGGGCAATCGCTGGGGGGAAGAGATTTATTTCGAGATCCCGGTGCACCTGCCCCAGGCGGACGGTGCCCGCGACCTGCTCGAGGCGGGTGAGCTGGGGTACTGGCCTGTCGGTCATGCCTTCTGCATTTTCTGGGGGCCCACGCCCGCCAGTCGCGCCGGGGAGATCCGGGCCTATAGTCCGGTCAATGTCTTTGGGCGGTTGGATGGTGATCCGCGGGCCTTTGACGGCGTGCCTGGAGGCGCAGAAATACAAGTCTCCAGGGCGGTCTAGATCGAATGGCGGGCGCTACCTCATCCCAGTCTGTCCATCAGAGTACGGTAGAAGTAGGTTCGATCCTGCAGCCGGACAAAGCGGCTCGTGTGGGGACTGGCCTGCACTGACACCAGGTCGCCATCCTGGAGATCGTATTCGAACTGCCCATCCACAGTGAGGATGGCTTGGTGATCCGTGTACACCCGCACTTCGACCTTATCGCCCTGGCCCAGGACAATGGCCCGGTTCATGCTCAGGTGCGCGGCGATGGGAATGAGGAGAAAGTTCTGCAACTGGGGCGGTAGGACCGGCCCGCCAGCGGCGAGAGCATACGCCGTGGACCCGGTGGCGGTAGAGACGATCAGGCCGTCGGCCGCGTAGGTGGTCAGATAGCTTCCATCGATAAAGGCTTCCAGCCGGACGATGCGAGCCAGACTCCCGCGGCTGACCACCACATCGTTGAGGGCCTCGTAGGCGCGGCATTCTTGGCCCCGGTGGTACTCGGCGTACAGCATCATCCGCTTTTCGAGCCAAAAATCGCCCGCCAGCAAGCGGGGCAGTGCGGCAGACCATCCTTCCGGATCCAGCTCGGCCAGGAACCCGAGGCGGCCCATCTTGACACCCAGCAGCGGCACGTCCTGTTTGCAGGCCATTCGCGCCGTGCGCAGGATCGAGCCGTCGCCGCCCAGCGTCACCAGCAGATCGAGTTCGGCCACGTGAGCAGCCACAGCGGCTTCGTTCCAGGTGGAGCCGATCCAGGTGGACACCCCAAGGGACTCAGCCTCGCGCGCCATGCGCTCCGCCATGGGCTGGGTCGCCGGGAGTTTGGGATGGTGCAACAGGCCGATTCGTTTCATGGCACTGGCCCCCTGTGTTGACTGATTAATGACCGGAGACGCCCGTAGTATAGCGCATTTCCGCGGCGCTGTCCATTGCGCGATGTCCTTCGCAGTGTAGCCAAGACTGTGGGAGGGGCAGAGCCATACGGCAGACTCACACTATGGCTCTGCGTCCTTCTTTGCATATTTGCCATACTCCCGCCATGAATCTTGACAGGATGCGGTATATGTGCTATAATGCCAATATGCAAAATAGTGACTAACACGCAGTTTCTGCACCACAGCGGCGAAACGCAATGATGTTTCTTGGGAGCGCCGAAGGCAACCCTGGCCTGAATCGGGGTTGGCTTTGGCGTTTCTTCTTCCTGAGAGGGGGTGGTCCTATACACCTACTGTGTTGCCGTTTCGTCGGACTGCTGCAGGCCTAGTCTGGGGACTTGTGTTCTGCTACCATCAGGACAACTTGCAGTAGCCAATGCCTCCTCTGGCAGTTCCTCGAAGGGGTCCAGGGCACCTTCGAAGGCCTGCTACTCAAACTTCGGACAATTCCAATCCTGCGAGGTTTCATGTCGTGAATCGGACACGACAGCCGGCCGGGCGCAATGCCACTTCAGGCCTTGATGATCTGCACCTTGGCCAAGCGCTGGGCTGAGGCCAAGGGCCTGCATCACAACCTAGAGAATACAGAGAAAGGAGACAGTCATGCCAGACCCACTAGGCATTCCAACCGATATCCCTTGGCGTCGTATCTGTGTATCGGAAGACATGCTCGATCCGATCCCCTGCGACAATGAATATCCGCCCCGGTGGCGTTCGTCCTTAGCCGTATTCCGCTACGATCCCGCGGACGACTTTCAACTTATCGAGGATCATCTGGTCAGCTATATCAAGGTCGTGGCGTCCATCACACCCTATGCACCAGAAATCGATATTGAACTTGGCAGTGAGTATGTGCCACCGGAGTTGGTCGATGAGTTGGAGGAGGCCTATCCCTGCTATGGCGCGTTGTTGCACGTCGCTGTGACGCCGACTGCAGCAGAACTTGCTAACTTTGAGCCCACCGAATATCCCTATATCGCCGAGTTCGAACCGAAAAAACGGGAGCTGTATGAGACCGTCACTGACACCGGTGAGGTGTTGTCCGGATCCTCCACCTCGCTGAAGGTTGGCAAGGGTGGTGTCAGCGCGCAGACCACGGAGAACTTTAACATTGACACCGGATGGAATTTTGGCATCTCGGCCAGTGCCGGCAAAGACAAGCCCGGGGCGGAAATAAAGGTAGGGGAAACCGGAAAGTGGGGTGAGGCATCCGCCAACAAGTACGAGACGACCCACACCCATATGTACGATGAAAGCGTTGAGCGCAAGGAGACCCAATCGCATACTACACAACTGACGCAGATGTACAACCTGCTGCAGGGCTTCCACATGGGCACCAACCGAGCCATGTTCTTCATGGAGCCGCGCCCGCATATTCTCCAAACGGAGGAGACCTTCATCAACGGTCCACGTGCTCTGGAGGGGATGCAGGAGTTCATGCTGGTGGTGGTGCGTCCTGAGCAGATGAAGGACTTTTGCGTGAACGTGCTGCTGGAGACCGCACACCTGCTGACCGAGCCGGTCTACGAATACGACACGGACAGCGGCTTGGTCGAGTTCCGCCTGCAGGCCATTGCCCAGAACAAGGACAAGAAGTGGTCCAAGAACAGCTTCACGAGTGAGCCGGTGTCACACACTGACACCTTCTATGCACCCCCGGGCTTTGAAATAACTGGGTATACTCAGAAGGTGTTGAAGTCGCAGCGCGTCCTCGAGGGTCCGACCGTCACCTGGAACGCCAACGTGCTCACGGTGTACGGCTCGGTCAACTGGCACTACTGGGAGGACAACTGGCGTGCGGTCCAGGGCTACACAGATCACTACGAGGACGGCATCCTCGATGTTGATGTCATGGTGCATCTGAGGGCCACGGACAGCGAGATCACCGAATACACCCGGCAGCTGTTCCTTTCTGCACGACAGTTGTGCTGCTGCGAACGAGTGTTGCGACCACACTACCTCACCTATGCTGTGCCTCTGCCGAAGGCAGCACGCATCCCGATCTACCACGGATTTATGGATCGTCAGAGGTTTGAGCAGTCCCGCAACATCAGCCGCACGATCCACGACCTGATGTTCAGGAGCTTGTCAAGTTCGAGACGCATCCCCTTTGGCAAACAAACTTTCCACGATAGCGACGTGTTCATGTTCAAAGTAGCCAACGTCCTAAAGGCACGCCGCATAACTCGTGAGTTATTCGACCCTGTGGCAGAGGCTTCCGTTGTCGCAGATGAGGATCGCGAGATCTTGGCACAACGTCTGGGAGGCTTCAGCCTTGCCGACTTTCTGGAGGCCGATGTGCTAAAGGTTGCTCGGCGTATCGGGCTGAGGCCACGAGACGTGCTGCGTCTCAAACAGGACACCCTGCGCGCCATCGCCGAACGTGCCCGCACCGAATCCAGGAGGGTAGTTGGGGACAAGGACACGTTTGACGCTCACCAGTAGTAGGAACAGGAGAGACTCCAACCGCCGGCCTATCCGAATCAAGTACATCCGCCAGCGGTTGTGCGCAGTGAGTTGATCGAACCAACGGTGGCTCGCAGGAGCCTCGGCGAGACACGCAGCCATGAGCAGGGACCTTCCTCTCGAATCTCGGTTCGGCGATGGGGGCTGTCTCCAAAGCTGCTCGATACCGTGCATGCAAGGGCCAGCAGTCTTCCTAGCTGGCCCTTGTTGCCTATCACCTGGTTTAGGTCCAATCCACGGGCTGACCACTCACCCAGCTAACCCGGACAATAGACTTTCGTCAGCGTCGCCAGCCGGTGTGCGGGCCGGGCTCACCTGTGCTATAATCGAGCCAACCCATTTTCAGGGAGTTACCATGGAAAAGCTGGAGAGCATCGTCGAAGAGATACGTTCCGAGTTTGAGACCAAGAGCGCCGTGCGTGACATGGCATTGCAGCGTTCCCGGACCCTCATTCGCTACTGCGCCAACGCCATCCGCGCCGCTCATCGGGGCGATTGGGAAGAAGGAGAAGAGCTCCTGACCACCACCAGGGAGGCTGCCCACGAGCTGGTAGCCGATCTTGAACCCTATCCCGATCTGTTCTACGCTGGATACACGCAGGATGCCCTCAAGGAGTACGTGGAAGCGCAGATGGTCTATGCCTTTCTCAGGGATGGTGCTCTGCCCACTCCGGGCGATCTCGGTGTTGAGCCACCGGCCTATCTGAAGGGACTGGCCGAGGCAGCCAGCGAGTTGCGTCGCCACACGCTGGATCTGATACGGCAGAACCGTTTGGAGCGCGCCGAAGAGATGCTGGCGATCATGGATGAGGTCTACAGCCAATTGATGACGGTGGACTTTCCCGACGCCATCACGGCGGGCCTGCGGCGCACCACCGACATGCTTCGCGGTGTCGTACAACGCACGCGAGGTGATCTGACCACCGCCCTACGCCAGGAGATGATGCGCCAGGCGCTGATCGAGTTCGAGGAGCGCATTGGCTTGGATGCGTAGAGCTGTCGCCTGGCCCGCCATGAGGTGCCAGGAGTAGGGCAGCGGTCCCGGGGGGAGATCCATGGGCAGGGAGGATCCCATCATTCGCGCCAGCGAGATAGCCCAATACGATTTCTGCGCCAGGGCTTGGTGGTTGGGCCGCGTGCTGGGATATCGATCGACCAACCTGGCGGCGATGCAGCAGGGCGCGGCGCGGCATCGCGCCCACGGGCGCACCGTCGAAGGGTACCATCGCCTTCGCCGGCTTGCCCTGGCCCTGATTTCGCTGGCCGGGGCTTTGATCGTGGCCTGGCTGTTGTTGAGCCTGGTGGGGTGAGAGCATGGCCTGGCTACTGCTTGCAGCCCTTGTTCTGGGCGGGCTGGGACTCTGGTTGCTGCTGCGTGCCACAGCAGGCCGTGCGCAGGCAGGGCTGCCGGTGGGCCGGGTAACCTATGTCGATACCGGGGCCTGGAACCGTTGCGAGCGTCCTCTCTTCTCATCTCGTTATCGCCTTACCGGGCGGCCTGATTACCTCGTGCAGAGCAGGGCGGGTGTCATCCCCGTCGAGGTCAAGTCGGGCGCAGCACCGGACCAGCCATACGGGGCTCACGTCCTGCAACTGGCCGCCTACTGTTTGCTTGTGGAAGAACAGGAGGGTCGGGCGCCGGCCTATGGGTTGCTCAAGTATGATGACCGGGCGTTCGAGGTTGACTATACCGCTGCCCTTCGTGCGCAGTTGTTGCACTCCATCGCGGCAATCCGCAGCGACCTGAGCGCGCCCGATGTGCCACGCAGCCATGATCATGCCGCTCGGTGTGGGGGCTGCGGCTATCAAGGACAATGCGACCAACGCTTGGAGTAGGCCGCGCGGAAGGGAATTGACGCTGCCCCCAAACTGTGCTACACTCCCATCCGTTTGCAGGAGGAGGTCCGAAACTCATGGCACGCGAACCGTCAGAACGTCTGCAAAAGGTGATGGCGTCGGCAGGAGTGGCGTCGCGCCGCAAGTCAGAGGAGCTGATCCTCCAGGGACGAGTGACCGTTAACCGCAAGGTGGTCACCGAGCTCGGCACCAAGGTAGATCCGGCTCATGACGAGATCCGTGTCGATGGTGAGCGCATCGAGGTCGAGCCCCGTAGAATCTACATAATGCTCAACAAGCCACGGGGCGTCCTCTCCACAATGGAGGACGAGCGGGGCCGGAGCGCACTGGGCGAGCTGGTGTCGCTGCCGACGCGTCTCTACCCGGTTGGGCGCCTCGATGCGACCAGCGAGGGGTTGATCCTACTCACCGACGATGGCGAACTGGCGAATGTCCTCACCCATCCTCGCTACGAGCACGACAAGGAGTATCTCGTGCTGGTGAATGGGCATCCCTCGGAAAAGACGCTGGGAGCCTGGCAGCGGGGAGTGCTGATCGATGACAAGCTCACGGCTCCGGCCCAGGTGAGTGTTGTCGATAGCCAGCGCGATTCAACGCTGCTACGGGTGCAAATGCACGAGGGGCGCAAGCGCCAGATCCGGCGCGTGGCGGCGCTGCTAGGGCATCCTGTTCGCGAGCTCAGGCGTGTGCGCCTCGGCCCGCTTCACCTGGGCTCACTGGAACTGGGCAAATGGAGATACCTGACTGCAAAGGAGGTCGGTGAGTTGGAGTCCCTGAAGCGGCGGGCCGGGACAGCCAGGAAGCGGGGTCCGAGACGGCCGAAGAGGAAGCGCTGAGGTTCGGAAGGGCTAGGAGGGCCACTTTGAGGCTACCATCCACCATTGCCGTCGACGGTCCGGCGGCATCGGGCAAAAGCACCATTGGCGGGCTGCTGGCGGAGCGGCTGGGATATGTGTATTTCGATACCGGAGTCATGTATCGCGCCGTTACGTGGGTCGCCATTGCGCGCGGGGTTCCGATCGAAGACGAAGCGGCGGTCACCGACCTGGCGGAACGGCTCCGCATCGACGTGATCCGGCCGACGGTACAGGATGGGCGCCAGTACACTATCCTGGCCGACGGGCAAGATGTAACGTGGGAGATCCGTCGACCCGAAGTGAATTTGGGGGTATCCCCCGTGTCGGTTTATGCCGGGGTGCGAGCTGCCCTCACGGAGCAGCAGCGGTGGATTGGACAGAAGGGCAAGATCGTGATGGTGGGTCGCGACATTGGCACGGTAGTGCTGCCCGGCGCGGACCTCAAGATCTACCTGGATGCCACAGCGGAGGAGCGTGCCTGTCGCCGGCATCGAGAGACACTGGCACGGGGCGAGTCAGCCGAGTTCGAGGAGGTACTGGCGTCGGTGCAGCTTCGCGACCGGATCGACAGTGGGCGCGTTCTGGCCCCGCTCCGTGCCGCAGATGATGCCATAGTTATCGACACGACCGAGATGGACATCGATGAGGTCCTGGAGCGGGTGCTGGCCCTGGTCGATGGCTGGCGCGAGGCCGAGTCGTCTTCGTGTTCGGTTGGGTGCCAGGAGAAATGAATACCAATCCCAGCTCGCGTTGGGCCACAGCCCAACGCGGTCGGGGCATGGGCTGTGGCCCACGCCCAGCGAGAATCTCTTTGGAGTGGAGGCTCTGCTGCCGTCTGGGGCACGCCGTTCCACAATCGCAGGCCGGTATCAGGATGCATATAGCAAGGGGAGCGAGATGACAAGGCGACCCGGAGGCGTCATCGCGGCGATTGAGCCAGGGAGCTTGGCAGCGCGGGCCGGGCTTGAACCGGGTGACGAACTGCTGTCGATCAACGATCATCCTCTGCGCGACATCATAGACGTGCAGTTCTACGGCGCCGATGAATCGCTGGAGTTGTGGGTAGCGCGTCGCGCGAGGCGATGGCGCGTCGAAATCGAGCGATCCTACGATCAGGACCTCGGGCTTGCCTTTACCAACCCCACCTTTGACGTCGACATCCGCCGCTGCACGAACAAGTGCGACTTTTGCTTCGTCAGGCAGAATGCCAAAGGCATGCGCCGCTCTCTCTATATCAAGGACGATGACTATCGCTATTCCTTCCTTTTTGGCAACTTTGTCACGCTGACCAACCTGACCGCGAGCGATTGGGCACGGTTGGAGGAGCAGCGCTTGAGCCCGCTGTATGTATCGGTCCACGCCACCGATCCCGAGCTGCGCCGGCGCTTTCTCGGACGCAGGGACTCGCCAGATCTCCTAGAGCAGCTTCACCGTCTGGCAGAGCTGGGTATAGAGGCACACGCGCAGGTGGTGCTGGTGCCCGGCGTCAATGATGGCGGGCACCTGGCGCAGACAGTCTCCGATCTGGTAGATCTCTATCAGCGGCCGGTGGCCTCAGTGGGGGTGGTTCCCATCGGACTTACCAAGCATCACCCCGGCAGATGCCGGAACTATACGCCTGAGGAATCTCGAACAGTGTTGGCCCAGCTAGACGCATGGAGGCTGGGGAACAGGCGAAAGCTTGGAAGCAGTCTTGTCTACCCCTCCGACGAATGGTACTTGGTGGCCGGGCGCGAGATCCCTCCCGCTCAGGAGTATGATGGTTTCCCACAAATAGAGAACGGAGTGGGCATGGTGCGGCAGCTCCTCGATGAATGGAGTGCGCTCAAGGCGCAGTTGCCCGCATTGGCCGGTGGAAGCGCAACGCTCGTGTGCGGGATGCTCATTGCCCCGGTATTGTCCGGCATCGTGCACGAGCTCAACGCGCTCAGCGGAGCAGACCTTCGTGTCCTGCCGGTGGTCAACGAGACTTTTGGACTCACGACCACAGTCTCTGGACTGTTGACCGCTAGGGATGTATCGGCCGCGCTGCAGGGGCAATCGACAAGTGAGTTGGTCCTGCTGCCCAGGTCGATGTTTACCGGTAGCTATGGGGGCGGTTCTGCGCCGGCCGGGGTCACGCTGGACGACCGGACCCTGGAGGATCTGTCCTCAACGGTAGGCACGACCGTCGAGATGGCAGGTACGATGGCAGAAGTAGTCGCCGCGCTTTCCCGAGCAAAGGGCTACCCAGGGCCAGGCTAGAGGTAATCCTCTCTAATCGGGTGCCACGCATCCAGCGCCTTGCATGGGCTGCTCAGAATCAAAGCGCTGTGCGGCACGTCGGGCGGGATGAGGACGCCATCTCCAGCGTGCAACACCTGTTTCTCGCCGTCCAGGTCAAACTCCATCGAGCCCTCGATCACGTAGGTGATCTGCTGGTGTGGGTGATGATGCCCGGGGATGACAGCATGGGGCTCAAAGTCGAAGAAGGTTATCATCACGCCGTCGAGGTGGACCTCTCTGCGCAAAACACCCGGCAGCATCTCTGTGAAGGGCAGGTCACCGGTACGGTAATAGGGCATGTCTCCCCTCCGTCTCGCTGTGATGGCTGCATTGTACCATCGAACAGGAGCAGGAGCAAAGGTGGTTGCGCCGGTGCAACAGCAGCTTGCAGCCAACCCCAAATGGGCGTATACTCCAAGGCGGGGAGCGCGATTCCATTCACGGAGCTAGAGATGCCTTTGCTTACCGCAAGCTATGGAACCAAGACCCGCACTGTCGAGGTGGCATCTGGTACGGGTTTGGGTGAGGCCATTGCCGCCACAGAGCTCCCTCTCGAGCAACCCTGCGCCGGGCGTGGCACATGCGGCAAGTGCCGGGTCCTTGTTGAGCAGGAGAGTGCCAGCCGCCGAGGGCGGCTCAGTACGCTGGACGCGGTTGAGCGGAAGCTCCTGTCTGCTGCCGAGCAGACGGCTGGCTACAGGTTGGCATGCCGGGCCAGGGTTCTGGGAGATGTGAGTGTGGTCCTCGCTCCTGTGATCGTTTACTCCAACAAGATCTTTAGCGGGAGCGATCGCTTCCGGAGCACGGACGAGCCCCTGGGTTTGGCGATTGATCTGGGGAGCACCACGGTAGCCGCGTTCCTGGTCAATCTGCAGACGGGCGAGGTATGCCGGGGCGCAGCGGCCCTCAACCAGCAGACCACCTACGGCGCGGACGTGATCTCTCGCCTTGCGGCGTCGCGCAGCGACCCTGTAGCCAGGGAGCGCCTGGCCAATCTTGCACTCGCGTCGATTGTCCAGGCGGTGGACGCCCTGCGTCTTCCCGGTCGCGCGCTGGACCGCATCCGCCGGGCAACCGTTGTCGGCAATACGGCCATGCACCACCTCCTGCTTCGGCTTCCCGTGGACTCCCTGGCCGAGTTGCCTTTCCAGCCCATTGAGTCGCGCGCGCTGCGGGCGGTGGACGGAACGCTAGCCGCGGCGTTTCCTACCGATCTCTCTGTGGATCTGCCTCCCATAGTTGGGGGATTCGTTGGCAGTGACGCATTGGCCTGCCTGGCCTACTTTGGCTACCCCGATGGGACGCCGGCGCGCCGTCCTGCGCCCACCATGACCATCGACCTGGGTACCAATGGGGAGATCATGGTCACCGATGGCGAGCGCGTGCTGGTGACCTCGACGGCCGCGGGCCCGGCGTTTGAGGGAGTGAACATCTCCTGTGGTTCCCGCGCCGTGGATGGAGCCATCGTGCGGGTGCGTGTTGATAAGGGTGGGGGTCTGGACTGGCAGACCATTGGCGACGGGCCGCCGGTGGGCCTCACCGGATCGGGGTTGCTTACTTTGATTGCCGAGCTCCGGCGCGTGGGGGTCATACAGGAGAGTGGACGCTTTGACCCGACCCTACCCCAGTTCGCAGTTCGCTTTGATAGAGATGGAGCGGGGGTGCTGCGCTTCCTGCTGGCGGACACGGAGCAGGTTGCCGATGGCAGCAATGCCCTGTACCTGAGCCAAAAGGATATCCGGGAGCTGCAGAAGTCCAAAGGTGCCGTCCGGGCCGCGTCCGACATTCTGCTGAAGCAGTTGGCTCTCGGTCCCGCGGACTTGCAGCGCGTAGTGCTGACCGGTTCCTTTGGCGGGCAGGTGGACATTGACGCTGTACTGCAGATTGGCATGATCCCGCCTGTACACCGGGACGCCATCGAAACTGTGGCCAACGGTGCAGGGCTGGGCGCGGCAATCTTTCTGACCGAGGACGGTTTTGCATTGGGCGAGCGCTTGGCTTCTCATGCCAAGCAGGTCGAGCTGGATCAGGACGCCGAGTTCAACAGACTGTACATCGGCAGTATGAACCTTTGCGATGAGTGCGGGCGCGAGTGGTGACAGAGGAGGTAGGGTGATGGACCGTGTCGAGCAGATGTATCAGGCCGTGAGGCACAAAGTTGTCGATCTTGAGCTGGACCCCACCCAGCCGATTGATGAGAAGGTTCTCGTCCGGGAGGTGGGCGGGAGCCTGACCCTGGTCCAGCAGGCGTTGGAGAAGCTGGCGCAAGAAGGACTTGTCACCAAGCGGCGACGGCGCTGGCATGTGGCCCGTGCCGCCACGGCCTCGATCATGCACGAAATCTTTGAGGTGCGGACTACCTTAGAGGGGATGTGTGCGCGCCTAGCTGCCGAGCGTATCACCAGTGAGCAGATCGCCAACATGGAGCGCGTGCACCGCGATTTCGAGCGCGTCCTGAAAGAGGGGGATAACAATGCCTTGCTAGCCGTGGATCGCAAGTTTCACCAACTGCTGTATGAAGCCTCCGGCAATCGTTATCTGGCCAAGGCCCTGGACGACATGTACACACACATCTACCGCTTGTCCTACTTTGCCCTGGACCGGATGGGTAGCGTGCGAGGAAACGTCGAGGAGCACAGGGATATCCTGGAGGCGCTCAAGGAAGGGGATGGTCGCTCGGCCGAGCGGCTCATCCAGCACCACATTGAGCACTTTCAGCAGTTGGTGGATGCCCTGCTATAGATAGTCTCTGCCTTAGCTCGGTTGCCAGCGCTAGGACCGGAAGCTGCGGTGCTGACAGGTGTGGTCTAGCTTCGAAGTACCTGCAGGATCAAGACGGCTGCAGCGGGGACGGTGAGATTGTCCGTGCCCCAGGGCGAGAGCGCTTCCACGACGGTGCACACCAAGGCCACCACCCCTCCATAGATGAGCGCCATCATCCAGTTAATCGCCGGTTTCCCGGTAAGGTAGGGCATCACAGAGAGGGCAATCGCAGTTGTGAGCCAGCCAAAGAAGAGCATGGCGATGGATCCCTCCAGGGATCGGGTCTGCCTCCCGACCGTGTATCGGTAGTGCCCGTAGCGCTCGCCAAATGTGGCGGCCATGGCGTCTCCCCAGGTCAGTGGCATCATGCTGGCTACCATCAGGACTGGTTGTGGCCAGCAGTAGTAGATGACCGCAGCAAACGCGATGGGGAAGTAGATAGTACCGAGGTTCCCTTTCTCTTCCCTCTCCATGGACTTGAAAGTCCCGCGCAGGTAGGAGATGGCATTGATGATGACGAATGTCGCGGGAGGGATGAGGGCCATCCACCAGGTTTCGAAGAGCAGCACCGTCCCCACAACCCACATGCCGACGCCAATATGGATGAACTTGCGCGTGAAATCGACCGGACGCTGGCCGAGCCGGCGTATGAGCTCGCCCAGTCCAATGACGCCAAAGACGTAAACATAGGACGCTATCAAAGCCGTGTAGTCTTGTGTCCAAACCATGCGATCTAGTATTCCTCTTTCTGTTTCCCGGCTGGGACTATCTATGGTGCGTTGCCAAGCCCGTCTTGCGCGCTTTGCTCAGGAAAGCTGCGCCAGCGACACGGCGATCTGTGCTGCCACGGCGGCATTATTCTCCAGCAATGAGATGTTGGCCTTGAGGCTCGCCCCGTCGGTCGCCCTTGTGATCCACCGGAGCAGGAACGGCGTGGACGCACTGCCTTGGATGTCCCGCGCCGCTGCCTCGGAAAGCGCGTCCTCGATCGCCGCATGAAGCTTCCTCCAGGGTACCTCGTCGGCGGACGGCACCGGGACCGCGATCAGGGTGGACCCGGGAAGGCCCATCTCCCGCCCTGCCCGGATGATGGAGGCGGCCTCCTGGGCACTCTCCACGCGCTCGTCCACCGGCAGCCCGCTCTGGCGGGTATAGAAGGCAGGGAACTCGTCCGTGCCATATCCGATCACCGGCACGCCGGCGGTCTCCAGCCACTCCAGGGTTGCGCGCAGATCGAGGATGGCCTTGGCGCCAGCGCACACGACGGCTATGGACGTCGAAGCCAGTGTGGGCAGGTCATTGGAGATATCGTACGGCGGGTCGCGGTGCACTCCACCGATGCCGCCAGTGGCAAAGACCTCGATCCCGGACCACGCCGCCACTGTCGCAGTCGCTGCCACTGTGGTTGCCCCGTCGCCGTGCCGCGCGACGACGAC
>JBFFCR010000032.1:0-16004 GCA_041559855.1 Anaerolineae bacterium
CTCACCCTACCGGCCAGATCGTTGCATTCGCAGAAGCCCCGGCCGGTCAGGGTGAAAGGGCCCGTTCTTTATGTCCAGTGCTGGGAATCGCGGCTCTTCTGCTCCCTCGACCCTGCAGAAGCCCAGCCGCTGGTAGAACGCGGTGAGGAATGGATCGTCTTCGCTGGCGCGGATCTCCAGAGGGTCCAGCCCGCGCCGCTCTGCTTCCTCGATCAGTGCCGCAAGTAACTGCCTCCCGATGCCGCGCCGCCGGTAGTCCGGGGCTACCACCAGGCTGCCGATCTCTCCGCGCTGCCCCCATTGGGTTAGCTGGGCGTTGCCCACCGCCTGGCCATCCACCTCGGCTACCAGCCGCACGATCCAGCCCTTGCCAGCCTGACGCAGGCTCCAGGCCAGGTAGTCGCGCACGTCGCCGCACTCGTCGTCGGGATAGCAGTGGCGATGCAGTGCCTGGGCGTCCTCCAGGCGCGCTGGGCGGATGACGGCAGCCATCAGGGCCCTGCCCTTCCTCGCACCAGCTTGGTTGTCCATGGGGGTTGGCATCGAGCAGTCGAATCCTCTCCGTGCAATAGAAGAGCCCGGTTCCGGCCAATCTTTCTCGGAAACCGGGCTCTGGCATTGGTACAGCACCGGGCCTGCTAGTCCTCCTGCTCTACCTTGTGGCAGAGCCTGCACTGCTCGTTGATGTACTCATCGTGATCCGAGGGCGCCGGTTCGATGTCGCCCGCTGGATTGTGGCAGAACAGGCAGTCGTCCAGGCCCTCGATGTTATGCGGGATCTCGGGCGCTTCGCGCACAATAGAGGAGGCCGATTGTGCCCAGCCTTCGGGCGTGTGGCAGGTATCACACACCCCTGGCAGGTGGTTTTCCGGCGGCCTGTGGCAATTGCTGCAGACATATTCCGGCACCCGCAGTCCTTCGGCATGGCACACGTCGCAAGTGGCGCGCTGGTGGGCGCCCTCCAAAGGTACCGGGTGCAGCTCAGGAGGCAGGGTCGCCCCTTCAAAGCCATCAGGCGTGTGGCAGTCCTCGCACATGGGCCCAAAGTGCGTCTCGCTCGGCGGCTGATGGCAGTTGGCGCACACGTAGGTCAGGTCCTCGCCGGCTGTGTGGCAGGCTGAGCAGTCCAGGCTGGCGTGGGCTCCCTCCAGGGCGACCGGATGCTGAAAATCCCCCAGGTCTGCCAGTTCCCACCCCAGCGGGGTGTGACAGTCCTCGCAAACTGTGCCAAAGTGGGGCTCCATGGCGGGCTCGTGGCAGTTGGAGCACTCGTACACCGGTTTGCGCACCCCTGCGTGGCAGTCGTGGCACCACACCTCGGCGTGCCCACCCTCGAGCTCGATGGGATGCGGGAAGGCGGCGTCCAACTCGACCAGGGGCCAAGCCCGGCCATGGCAGGCCGAGTTGGCGCAAAAGCTCGAGTCGTCAGCGCCGAACTGGATCTCGCCGTGACATTGCACGCATTCGCCATTGGCCTGGAAGCGGTGATCGGCCATAAAGCTCGTCTCGAGATGCGAATCCGGTTCCTGGACAGTTGTGACCGGCATTTCAGGCGGGCGGTCACTGGCGCCGACGGTCAACGGGATGCTGTGACAGATGTTGCAGTGCAGCCGGATCGACTCTCCCTCCGAGGTGAGGTGGTTGCCGTCGTGACAGCGGAAGCACCCGGCAAAGTCCTTATGTTTGCCGTTGTCCGGGAATGAGCGCCAGGTGACGCCAGGCTCCTCGAACACCAACCGATCGAGGAGTTCTCGGGCCAGTTGTTCGGCCTGGTCGATCTGCGCCGGCATACTGGCTGCCGCGTCTGGATGTTCCGCCTCGTATTGGACCTTAATCTGCCCAATCGCTTCCAGAGCCTCGTCGCGGCTGGCGAAATCGCTATTGAGGAGCTCATACATCTCCTTCTTCGCGTACGGGAGATCTGGGTCGAGCCGCCCCTGAGCCAGTGCCTCATCCACCAAGTCCTCGGGCGAGGGGAAGGGATGTCCCATCCGATTGTGGCAGTCGACGCAATCCATGACTCTCTTTTCAGATTCAGCGATCTCTTCCGGCGAAAGAGGGTTGGTCACGTCGTTGTATTCTACCGTCCGGCCATCGGGCAGGGTGGTCCGAACCCAGCGGATCTCCTGCTTGTGTTCGTCGCTGGCGATATATTCCACCGGGTTGGTAATGTGCCAGTGGATGCCATAGCCCATGCCCTCTTGCCGTTCGCCGGCACCGGTCTTGAGGATCAGGTAGATGCGCCGCTCGGTGTTTTCCTCGTCCGGCTGAAAGCGTTTGATCTCCACTACCGTGTCGCCGTGGAAGGCGGGCGGCCAATGGCAGCGCTCACACGATTCGCTGGCAGGTCGCATCGTCTCCGATTCCAGGGGACGCTCATAGTTCTCAAAGAGCACGGCCGGAAGATGGCGAAAGTGGGTGGCTTTCAGGGCGAGCGCCTCCAGCGTACCCACGCGGCCCATGTGGCATTCGGTGCATTTGACACTGGCGTGATAAAAGTCCTGGTAGGAGGAGGGCTCCTCGGGGTGGACGTCGTGGCAGGCATTGGTGCAAAAGCTCAAGCTGTTGGAGTATTCCCAGACCTGGATGGCGATCACGGCCAGGATCACAAAGCCCAGGATAAAGGCGCCGCCGATCAATAGGATCTGTCGGGCGCGGATCTTTCGAGCCTGGCTCTTTTTCTGTCCGGGGGTCTCTTCCGGCACAGACGGATTGGTCTCTTCGGTCATCAACACCTCCTCGGTGGGGAGCTTGAGCCTTCAATCTGCCTTTGCCCGGGCATTATACCCTGGGTTGCTGGGGATGTCAACCACGGCGCAACGCCGCTAGACAAGCGAATCGGCTCTGTGCTATAATGGTGTCAGTCAGAACATACCGCTGGCAACGTCCGGGGCGCGGGGGCGAGATGGCCGTGGAGCAGGTATGTTCATTGGCGCAGGCACCCACTCGCAGTTGCATCTCCTGTGGTGGAAGCCATGAGTTGATCGGGGTACTGGCCGGACCTGACGGGGATCAGAACCCTGATCGGGCAAGGGAGAATCACGCTTATGCAGAAACCGTGGCCGCGGCTGCTCCGTCAGTTGAGCGAGGATCTGGGCTATGCCGTCCGCCCGGCCAAGCCCGTGCTCGGGTACGACCTCTTTGCCATCGACCTCTCTTCCTGGAAGCTGCGGCTCTCGAGTCGCACGCCTGTGGTCTGGGTCAAACGCTCGGATCTGACCGATGGCCCACCCCAACACCTCCTCCAGAGCCTGGGAGACGTGATGCGAGAACGTAACCTGACACGCCAGATCGTGCTGGTGCTGCTCGATGCCGATAGCAGGCCCCTTCTCAGGCATACTGCCAGCCCGCTCTACAATCTGGTGGTCATCGGCGCTGAAGAGCAGGAACAGATCCTCAACTCACGGCGGCCCAGCGGAGAGCTGCTGGATCTAATCTCGGCCCAGATCCCGATCTCAACCCTGGCTCCCTACGAGACGAGGGCGCCGGTCACTGGCAGTCGCTTCTTTGGGCGCGAGTACGAGACGTCGCGAATCGTCGGCAACCCAGACACCAATCATGCCGTCTTGGGTATCCGCCGCATAGGCAAAACCTCCCTGCTGCGTGAGGTCGAGCGCATCCTGCGTGAGAGCCAGGATGCAACTCACATTGTCTATCTCGAATGCAGCGACCTGCTGACCACGGACGACTTTGTCCGCGAGGTGGTGCGCAAGCTTAACCCCAGGGAGCTTCCACGCCTGCACCTCCAAAAGTACGTCTTTTTCTTTCCTGATTTCCTGGAGCGGATGAGTCGCGCCCACAAGAGCAAGATCATCTTTCTCCTGGACGAGATCGACAACCTGGTGCTCATGCAACGCGGGCACTGGGAGCTGTTTCGCATGTTGCGCGCTTCGGCCAACAAGGGAGCCTGCCAGTACATCATGGCCGGCTTTCGCGAGGCCATGCAGGAGCAGTACATGCTCGACTCTCCATTCTACAACTTTGCCCAGGAGATCCGGCTTGCCGAGTTCACCCGCCGGCAGGCCCACGACCTGATCCTCACGCCCATGGAAAACCTGCGCGTGCGGATCAAGAGCCAGGACGAGGTGGTGAGCCGCGTCTATGACGAGACCGCAGGCCACCCCAACCTGATCCAGTACTACTGCCTGATCCTATTGAGACAGCTAGACATGACTGGGGGGCGGGAAATCAGCCCGGACAGCTTGCTCGACATTCATTCAGATGAGGGGTTCAAGAGTCACCTGCTCACCTCCTTTATGCAGAATACACAGAACCGCGAGAAGGCGCTCGTGTATGCTGTACTCCTGGCGTCGGCCGAGACAAAAGTGCAGGGCTTCTCACACGCCTACGTCGATGCCGTGTTGAGAAAGCGCGGCATCATCCTGCCACAGGATGATATCGATGAAGCGTGCAATGTGCTCATGCTGGCGGGCGTCCTCCGCCGCAAAGGAAAGGAGCATTCCTTCACTTCCCCGGTCTTTACCAAGGTTCTGCGCCAGACCTACGATCTTGACTACCTCTTTCGCAAGATCAAGGAGGAAGGTGTATGAGCGGGCAGGATGCAATCCCTCACGCTCCTGCCATTGTGCGCTACAATCACGAGGCGGTTGAGCAGATAGTGCAAAGCGTGCGCGATGGTACCTATTGCGCCGTCCTCGGTCCACGGCTATCAGGAAAGACTGTGCTCCTGCGCTACGTGCAAGAGATGCTGACCCAATCCGCAGGCTGGCCGTGCATCTACGTTGACCTGCGCGCCCTGCAGGCCCTGACCCTGCAGGGATTCTTTGCCGATCTCATCCGCTTCATCGCGGGGCAACTCAAGGAGCAGGGGGCGTTCGATCTGCCGCTGCCGCAGGCCAACATGGCGAGCAGCGCGGTATTTCGCGGCTTCCTGGAGGATGCCGTTGCAGAGTTGCAGCGGGACCTGGTTCTGATCATTGAGCATCTAGAGTCGGTACCGACTGATCTGGCTCAGGCGCTGTTGACATCGCTCCGGGCCGCCTACATGGACCAGCAGACGCACCAGAACGGAGTCACGGTCGTAGTTTCGGGCGCGCTGAGCTTGGCCACACTCACGGTGGGCGAGTCATCACCATTCCGCGGGATCGCGCGCCGTGTGTTTGTCGGCGACCTCTCCAAGAGCCAGAGCATAGCGCTCATCGCTGAGCTGCTCGCAGCGGAGGGGGTGATACTCACCCGGCGAGCGCAGCGCAGACTGCTTGACTACACATGCGGGGACCCCTACCTGATCCGGCAGCTCTGCCAGCGGTGCGCGGAGTTGGTCCGCGCAGATTCGATGGACAAGCTCCGGGCCAGGAGCGTCAAACCGGTAATGCGCAGGTTCCTGCGAAAGGATGTCTACCGCTACGCGCCATTGCGGGAAGCGGTGCGCTTGATCGAGGAGGACCCAGACCTGCTACACTGCATCCTGCTTCTGCTTGCCCATGGGACAGTTCCGAAAGTAGAGCTTCCTCTCCCTCTCTCCCCCGATGTCGATCCGCTCTACCTCACGGGGGTAGTGGAGCAGGTGGACGGAAACAATTACCGGGTCCAGAACCAGATATACCGGCGCTTTCTGGCCAAACACTTTGCCGTAGGCCATGTCGGCTATCTCCTCGCCACAGCAGGGCGTTGGAATGCGGCCATCGACTATCTTGAGGCGGGCATCAATGCCGGTGACAGGAAATCGCGGGTAGATCTCCTGTCGGCGACGATCAACTCCATGTACGCTTCGGACGATGTGAACCAGGCAGCTCGCTTTTTGACGCGCGGCCTATCGGCGGCTTTCGGCGTGGTTGAGGCACGTGTGTGGCATGCGCCGCCGCAGGAGGGGGTTCTACGGCTGGTGGGACGTATGGGGCCTGATCCCGGTGGCCCCCTTTGGGCCAGCCCAGAGCTGCCCCTCACGGCTGACCGCCTGGAGACCCGAGCCTACCGGCAGAGACGCGCCTTGCGCGGACTGGAAGGTGGGAGACATGTCTGGCGGACCATTCCCCTGCTGATCCCAGGGCACAAGCCGGTTGGGGTGGTGACGCTCTGCGATGATCTGCAATCGGAGCGGCCTGTTGAGCAGAGGGAGCGGGACCTGGACCTGGTGGGCTATCTCAACCAGGCTGCCCGCGCCATTGAGGCTGTCTGTACACGCCGGCGGGAACTTGCTCTGGCGGGGCGCATGCAGGCCAGCCTCTTGCCTGCGGCAGCCCCTGAACTGGGGGGGTGGCAGATGGCCGCGACGCTCAGACCTGCCCGCGAAACGTCCGGCGATTTCTACGATTTCATCCCCTTGCCTGGCGATCGCCTGGGCCTTGTCGTGGCAGATGTCACCGACAAGGGCATGGGTGCCGCCCTGTATATGGCGCTAAGCCGAACCCTGATTCGTACCTACGCGACCAGCTATCCTACCCGGCCCGACTCGGCCCTCCGCGCCGCCAACGAGCGGATCCTCGCCGATACGGGTGCTGACCTCTTTGTCACCGTATTCTACGGCATTCTGGACCCGGCCACGGGCACGCTAACCTACTGCAATGCAGGGCACTACCCGCCATACCTGTTCAGCCCGCAAGAGGCAGATGGGGTCCAGGCGCTGCCCGGGCGAGGAATCGCCCTGGGCGTTGTGAGTGATACCGACTGGGGCTATTCGACCGTTCAGCTACCGCGCGGGGCATTGCTGCTCCTCTACACCGATGGAGTTGTGGATGCCCAAAGCCCGCAGCAGGAGCGCTTTGGCAGCGAGCAGATGCTGGATGTCTTGCGTGCAGGCTTGGGCCGTTCAGCTCAGGCTGTGCAGGAGGAACTTCTGGCCCGGCTGCAGCATTTCATCGGCGACGAGCCGCAGTTCGACGATATCACCGTAATGACCGTCAGACGGGAGCCCTAACTCCGCGACCGATCACTTCTCTGACGCAAATATCTGGTCGAGAAATCGGTCTTTGTCCAGACTATCTTGCCATTGCTGGTGTCTCGCCACCGAGTCCAGCCTACGCTTCCTGGGCAGGGTGAGAAAACGCGCAGCCTCGGGTGCGTAGTTTGTATCACATTGGGGGGTCTCGCGAGCCAGTGTGATCGGCAACTCCACCACGGCAATCGCATCTGATTCTTGTGCGTGAAATCACATGAAATTCAATGAAAGAATATAGTTACAGGGCGCCTAGGGCATCTGTGGAGCAGTTGACCGGCCAACAATCGGCAAGCATGGTCCGACTTGACGCAGATTTAGATGAAATCGCCCTAGTTAGTGCTTCAAGGCTGCTTGACAACCTTGGAGAAGTGCATTATACTCTTTATCAGGATATTGCAACCAAGTGAAGGAGGGGTAGTATGGCACCGATCCATGTCAGCATCGGGCGCATGAAGCGGGATATCTCCGACCTGGTCAACCGGGTGGCCTATGGCGGGGAGCGGATAGTGCTGACATCCCGAGGTAGGCCGAAAGCAGCCATCGTGAGCATCGAGGACTATGAGCGCCTGGAGCAAGATAAAGCCCAAAAGGCATTGGCCAACTGGGAAAGCTGGCTGGCCCAAAACCAGCGACTGAGCGCCGAAATCATGACCAGGCGCGAGGGCAGGCCGCTCGACGTGGACACCCTGTGGAGAGCAGCAAAGCTCGATCTGGAGGAACGGGATGACCGGACCATTGGTCGTTGATGCCAGTTTCGCCTTCCGCCTGCTCCTGCCAAACCCCCAGCAGGACGCACTGCAATCCCTGGTGGAGGGATGGTTGCAAGAGGGATACCAGTTGGTCGCACCCACCTTGTGGCTCTACGAGTTGACCTCGGCACTGTGCAAGATCGTGCGATCTGGGGAACTCGAGCCTGAAGAGGGCGAACGTGCTCTGGCCCTGATCCAGGGGTTGGGTGTGGAGTTGATCCCGCCGGACGACGAACAGGCTCATTCTGCCTTCGAGTGGACCATCCGGCTCGACCGTGCCGCTGCCTACGACAGTTTCTACCTGGCGCTGGCGGAGAGACTCGGCTGTATGCTGTGGACCGCAGACCGGCGGCTGTGCAACGCTGTCGATCTGCCCTGGGTGCGCTGCGCTGGCACTGGCTAAGCGTCTACTGCGCTGCTGTGCCCCAATCTGGAGTCAACATAGAGGCGCCGGCACACCCTCCTGTCCCCGTGTGATGATCGTGCCCCCATCTACAAAAAGCGTCGTGCCGTGGATATAGGAAGTCTTGTCGCTGGACAGGACTAGCGCGTGGGCCGCGATATCCTCAGGCCGCCATAGAGACAAAGAACCCGGTAAAGTAGGGCACCAGCCAGATGGCCCACACCACGACGCTGAATTTGTGAAAGTTGACGATGGCCCTCTCGTCCTTTCGCAATAGGACAGCGGAGGCCCACACAGCGTGAATGATCATCAGTAGGATGGCCAGCACGCCAGTCACGCTGTGTATGTCCGGCTTGATGCCGCCCGCCATCTCCATCATCATCGCCGTCCCTACAGTGTCAAAGACCAGCCCGCCCCAGAAAAAGATCAAATGCCACGCCTTGAGCCGTCCTGCGATCCGCTCACTCCACACGCCGATGGAGTAAAAGACCAGGGCCAGGGTGATCAAGATCATCGAAATCATGGTTGTGCTTGACACGGTCTCTCCTCCTTACCAGGTACCCACATTGGGGGTAGCGCTGCCTGTTCTGTATTCCTCTATCCTCTGCCTGGTGGCTGGAGAGGTGCGCTCGGGCAGGGCCTCCAGATCGAAAAGGCCAAAGCGAGCTATCTCGCGATCCGTCGCGCCGGTCAGCGTGAAATCGTGGCACACAAAGACCAGCACGTGGTCGCTCTTGTACTCGGCGAAATTCGTATGCACACCCATCAAGCGCAGTTGTCCAAGCTCTGCGCCGACCTCTTCCGCCGCCTCACGCCTGATTGCACCCTCCGGCGTCTCCCCGCGATTGACGCCACCCCCAGGCATATACCACCGATCGTCATAGGTATGCTTCACCAGCAATACGCGCCCATTGCCCGCCATGAGTACCCGCACACCAACAGTGACCGGCTTCAAGACGCGCCACTTCAGTTGGTGCAAGGCTAGCAGGATCCGCGGAATTGGGTTCATCGCTTCAGGGTAGCACGGTGATGCGGCCGGTGCCGGGCGTGGTGACCTCTCCGATGATGGCGGCCGAGGCAACGCCCCGCTCCTCGAGGGCAGCCAGCAGTGCGCCTGCCCGCTCGGCGGCAAGGCTGATCAACAACCCGCCAGAGGTCTGGGCATCGGCCAGGACGAGCTGCGCCACGCGCGACACCTCGGGCGCAAAGGTCACCTGCTCCTTCACATAGGCCAGGTTGTTGAGCGTACCGCCGGGCACCACGTCGGCCCCGGCAAAGGGCACTGCCGCATCCAGGGTGGGTACGACACTGGCATGTAGCGTCACGTCGACCCCGCTGCCTGCAGCCATCTCGTACAGGTGACCCAGCAGCCCAAAGCCGGTGACATCGGTGCAGGCGTGGGCGCCCACCTCCATCATGGCCTCTGCGGCGGCCCGGTTCAGGGTGGCCATCAGCTCGGCTGCCTCACGTGCAGCGGCCTCGTCGGCCAGTCCGCGCTTGACAGCGGTGGAGATGATGCCGGTCCCCAACGGCTTGGTCAGCACCAGAACGTCTCCAGGGCGGGCGGTGCTGTTGCGCATCACGCGGTCGGGATGCACCACGCCGGTCACCGCCAGGCCGAACTTGGGTTCCGTGTCGTCGACGGTGTGCCCGCCGATGATGCTGATCCCGGCTTCAGCAGCCTTGTCCTGTGCTCCCTGAAGGATCTGCTCCAGCACGCGCATGGGCAGCCGGTTGGAGGGAAAGCCTACGATGTTCAGCGCAAACAGGGGCTTGGCGCCCATAGCGTAGACGTCGCTCAGCGAGTTGGCGGCCGAGATGGCGCCGAACCAGTAGGCGTCATCCACGATGGGCGTGAAAAAGTCCACTGTCTGGACAATGGCGGTCTCGTCGTCAAGGCGGTAGACGGCTGCGTCGTCGGCGGTATCAGTGCCGACCAGCACAGCCGGATCCTGCGGCTGGGGGAGGTGGGCCAGCACTTCCTCCAGCGCCTGGGGCCGTAGCTTGCAGGCGCAGCCCAGGCCGTGGGTATAGTGGGTCAGCTTGATCTGGTCCAGATCGGTCACCAAGATTGGCTGGGTCAGGGCAGAGCGTGGCTGCAGGCGGCGCACCGCGCCAGCCATTATCTCGACGGCGCGGTCGATCTGCTCTGCGGTGGTCCCGCGGCCCACGGTGAAGCGGACGGTGCCCATGGCCCACTCGACCGGTACCTGCATCGCCTCCAGCACGGCCGAAACGTCCACCTCGTCGGCATGACAGGCAGCGCCCGCCGAGGCCGCGACCTGCTCGCCGACCTCTGACAGCAGGGTGTTGGCCTCCACGCCGCGGAAGCTGAGGCTCAGCGTATTGGGCAGGCGTAGTTTGGAGTGACCATTCAGCCTCACCGCCTCGTCGCCCAGCTCGCGGACCAGGCCGGCGTGCAGCCGGTCGCGCATGGCCTGGAAATGGGCCACGTTGCGCTCCAGGTCGCGGCTCGCTATCTGACAGGCCTTTCCCAATCCCACGATCTCGAGCACGTTCTCAGTGCCAGGACGGCGTCCACCCTCGTGTCCCGCGCCGTGGATCAAGGCAGCCAGTTCCAGGCCGGTCCGGATATAGAGCGCGCCGATCCCCTTGGGTGCATAGACCTTGTGCCCGGCGATCGAAAGCAGGTCCACGCCCAACTCATCCACCTTGACCGGCAGCTTACCCACCGACTGGGCGGCATCGGTGTGCATCAGGGCCCCGGCACGGTGGGCGATCTCGGCCAGTTCGGCGATCGGCTGCACCGTGCCCACCTCGTTGTTGGCGTGCATTACACTCACGAGCAGGGTGTCCGGGGTGATGGCCTGCTCCAGGTCGGCCGGATCTACCAATCCGTGGCGGTCGACGGGCAGCACAGTGACGCGGAAGCCCTGCTCCCGTAACCAGTGGCAGACCTCGATCACGGCAGGATGCTCCACAGCGGAGGTGATGATCTGGTTTCGTCGCCTGCCCCTGGCGGACAAGGCCACGCCCTTGATAGCGTAATTGTTGCTCTCGGTGCCACCGCTGGTAAAGACCACTTCGTGGGGCTGGCAGCCGAGCAGGTCCGCTACCTGAGCACGGGCAGCCTCCACAGCGCGCTTGGTTGCCACGCCATAGGAGTGGCTGCTGGACGGATTGCCAAAGTGCTCGTACAAGTAGGGTGCCATCGCTTCCGCTACCTCGCGGGCGATGGGGGTCGTCGCGTTATAGTCGAGATAGATTGGGTCCATCAGCGAACTCTCTTTCTGGGGACAGCCAGGGACCGGCTAGCGCCGCAGGCCGACTCGCCAAAGCAGGGCATCCCAGCTATTGCCCAGCAGATTCCCCATGTTGATCATGCGCATCCAATTCAGGATATCGGCGCTGACCTGAGGGCCATAGGTCTCGCGGAAGCGGCGCTCGGCCTCTGGATCGGGTTGCCCCTCGGTCTCGGCCCAATGCTGGGCGAAGGCCAGCGCCACCGCCTCTTCCGCAGAAAAATCTCCGAGCTCCAACGAGAGGATCTTGGCGATCTCGTCCGGCGGGACTCCCTCCCTGAGCGCCAACCTGGAATGAAAGTGGGCGCAGTAGCGACAGCCGTTGACGGCGGTCACGGCCATCATGATCTTTTCCGCAAATGCCCGGCTCACCCGGCCGCTGCGCGCAGTCTCTCTGATCTCAGACCTGCGGGCCACGAGTTCCCGCAGGTCGCGAAAGAACGAGCGCGGTGTGTAGAACCGCTTGTCAAAGCCTTGCATGAAAATCCCACCTCTGAGCACCTGGACTGTGGGGTTGCCGCGCCAAGGGCAACCGGCTGCATTATACCCGCAAAGCGCCCCACCAGCAAGGGCCGTGGCAGGGATGCGTACAATGGCCTTGAGTGTGCGCGGAGCCTGGCGTCAGGCATCGCGCCAACGAGTGATGAGGACTGCCAGGGTATGGCTGCCCACGGCGTATCCTGTGAGCAGCAGTAGGGCCGGCAGCGCGCCAAGGGAGGGCCAACTGATGCCCAGGGCGGGGATCTGGCCCCGGTTGGCAATGGTGAACATGTTGGTAAGGACGGCATACCCTCCCAGAGCCAGCAGCCCACCAGGATCCTGCATCGTCATGGTAGGGGCTAGAATGGAAAACCAATCGGCCACCAGAAAGCCCAGGCCAAAGGCTATTGCTCCCAGAGGCGAGCGGGTCAGGGCACCCCCTACCTGCACGATCCCGATGTAGGCGCCCGACGCCAGCGCTGCAACCAGCACGGCGACCATAGCGCTGCGGAAATGCCAAGTGCCACTTGTCTCAGCGCCCAGGATCAGTGTGACGGCTATCACGATGGCGAACACCACACCGATGAGCACTACCAGGGCGAGACTTTGTCCGGCGATCGACTGCAAGCGGGTGACGGCCCTGGTCAATTCGGCGCGTCGCGTGCTCAGGGTCAGTTCGTTGCTCACCGCGAGGATGCCGACCACCGTTGCCAGGGGCCCCACGACCAGCAAGCTGATAGGCATGGCCAGCGGACCGCCACCCCCGGGGCCGGACCCAAAGACCACATCCTGCAACCCGGTGGCCCTCAGGGCCTTGGCGACTCCCCAGAGTGTCAGGGGGAACAGCATGGAGACGGCCACGGCGATCTTGGGTAGGGCAGTGCGGCCCATCTTGAAGAGGTGGGTGCGTACCAAGCGAAGCACGATCGGGCCGCTACCGGTCCAGAGCGGCAGCTCTCCCCGCCGGGGACCGGTATGCGCTTTCGCGGGGCGGGCGCGGGGTCGGAACAGGCCGAGTCGCCCGTTGCCCCCTTGCAGGACCTCGGTTAGATCGCGCCGGTAGACCACCAGGATGGAGAGGCCCAAGCCCAGCACAAGATAGCCAGCCAACATCAGGGCAGAATACAGGATTGGACGGTAGAGAACCAAGAGCTCGATATTCTTCGGAGCGGGCGCACTGAGGGGATCGGCGAGGTATATCCAGTTAGCGCTGTTGAATCCCAGGGTCCAGCGATAGAGTGTGCCCAATGGTCCGTCGGGGGCCATGAATCGCACGGGGGCTGACTCGGCCAGCACGGCGAATACCCCCAGCACAGCGGCGACTGCCTGCTCGAGAGGGATCAACAGCACCCCGAGAACTAGTGCCACTCCTCCATTGCGGGCCAGCACGGTGAGTAACATGACTAGGCTCGCATAGGGCCACAAGGCCAGCCAGGCACGCCCCAACTCGCCCCAGTTCAACGAGGGCCGGACCCCGAGCAGGGTAGCCAAACCTTCGACGACGAGCAGCAACAAGCCGCCTGTCAGGATCAGGGCGGAGAACTTGGAGACCAAAAGGCCCCAGCGCGGCACGCCCCGGCTGCTCAGCGAGCGAAAGGTGTTCTCACTAAACTCCAGGCCGGTGCACACAGCCGCCAGTATGACGAGGGCCAACGCGATCAGGTCAAAGCTCCACAGGCCGGTCCATGGCAGCTCTGCATTCGGAGGAAAGACCAGGCCGCGCAGGCCTACCAGGCCCAGCAAGATAGCGACGATCCAACGGAGGAGGGGGTGACGCGCCAGCTTGTAGAGATCAGCTCGCAGCAGGCCCATCGTTGCCCTCGGTGAGTTCCACGAACATGGTTTCCAGGTCGCGCCCCGCTGCCACTTCCTGGAGCGGCCCCTGGGCAACCAGCCGTCCCCGGTCGATGATGGCTACCTGGTCGCAGATCTGCTCCACCTCGCGCAGTTGGTGACTCGAGAGAAAAATGGTCTTGCCAGTCTCATCGGCCAGACGGCGGATGAGATGGCGGATGTCGCGCTGGCCGACAGGATCGAGCCCTGTCGTCGGCTCGTCCAGGATAAAGAGATCCGGATCGTTTAGCAGAGCCGCTGCCAGTCCAAGTCGCTGTTTCATGCCCCCTGAATAGGTCGCGAATCGATCGCGGGCCCGGTCAGCCAGCTCCACCGTCTTGAGCGCCTCGGGGATACGGGTGTGAGCAGCCCCACCCAGAGCCTGGGCCGCCACCCACAGGTTCTCCTGTCCGGAAAGGTAGGGATAGAAGGCCGGTTCATCCAGGAGAACGCCAGTGCGGCGCAGGGCGGGCCGGAGGTCGCGCCCTGCGTTGTGAGCCACGTCGTGTCCCAGGAGCCAGGCTCGTCCTCTGCTGGGCCGGAGGAGTCCCAGCAGCATGCCGATGGTCGTGGTCTTGCCGGCACCGTTGCGCCCCAGAAAGCCAAAGACGAGCCCCCGGGGTACCTGCAGATCCAGATCTATGACGGCGAGATGCCTGCCATACTTCTTGCTCAGGCCTGCTGTTTCGATGGCAAAAGGAGATTGGGCCATATTGCCTCCATGGGCGCCGGGTTCTGTCGATTATATCATACAGCCCTGACCCGCTCAAAGCGGAGGGATGGTGAGGGAAAGACAAGCCCAGGGGCAGCGGATTCTTGGCGTTCATCGGGAGTTGGAGTATAATGTATCGTCGAATCCACAGCCTAGAGAGCCTGTGGCTCGCAGGAAACCAGGAGGAAATAGGGAGCACGTGTTTAGACGATCGAAAAAGATCAGAGACAGCCTGACCAAGACGCGACGGTCGTTCTTTGGGCAGATCAGCGGTCTTCTCACCGGGGGCGATATCATCGAGGAGACATGGGAGGATCTGGAGGCTCTCCTGATCCAGGCGGACCTGGGCGTCAACACCACGCTGCAGTTGGTTGATTCACTGCGCGAACAGGTCGCCAAGGGCATGGCACGCAGCACGGACGACTTGCAGGATCTGCTCAAGAGGGAGTTGCTGGCCTTGCTAGACAGCCCACCACCGATGACAATAGACGATACCCGGCTGCTGACTGTGGTGTTGGTGGTTGGGGTGAACGGATCAGGCAAGACGACGAGCATCGCCAAGCTGGCGAAATACTATCAGGAACGCGGGCGGAAGGTGATTCTGGCTGCGGCCGATACCTTTCGCGCAGCGGCCATCGATCAGCTCAAGATCTGGGGAGGGCGCGCCAACGTGCCGGTCATTGCCCACCAACCGGGCGCCGATCCGGGGGCGGTGGTCTATGACTCGATCCGAGCCAGCCAGAGCCGAAACGCTGATCTGCTGATCGTGGACACGGCGGGGCGGCTACACACCAAGTACAACCTGATGGAAGAACTGCGCAAGGTCTGGGGGGTGGCCAACAAGCGAGTTCATCAGGCTCCCCACGAGACGCTTTTGGTCCTCGACGCGACCACCGGACAGAATGCACTGTCGCAGGCACGCCACTTTAAGGATGCGGTCAAGGTCACAGGTGTGATCGTGGCCAAACTGGATGGTACGGCCAAGGGCGGCGTTGTCTTTGCAATTGCTCGGGAACTAGGGTTGCCGGTGCGCTTTATTGGCACCGGTGAGACACTGGAGGACCTGGCCGAGTTCGACGCCGAGGCTTTTGTGGACGGGTTGTTTGAATAGATCGCGCGCGGGCATTGACACGAGAGACGTTGTCCAACATCCAGCGCGTTGGGAGGAAGCGAGATGGAAGAGTTGACTAGCAAGCTGACCGACTTGAACGAACGGATCAGAGAAATTCAGGTGCGGCTTTGACCTGGCTGACAAGGTTCGCAGGATAGAGGAAATAGAAAAGGCTGCCGCTGCCCCAGATTTCTGGGACGATCCGGTCGCTGCACAGGCAGCCATGCAGGACCTTTCCAACCTCAAAGCAGAAGTGGCGCGATGGGAGACGCTTCAGAAGCGATCCTCCGACGCGCTCGTACTCCTGGAATTGGCCGAGGCTGACGAGGATGAGGCCATGGCGGCCGAGATCGAGGTCGAGGCCAACACCATCGAGAGAGCGCTGGGCCGCTATGAATTCGCCTTGCTTTTGTCGGGCCCCCACGATCGCGATTCCGCCATCCTGGCGCTGCACGCGGGGGCTGGGGGCACCGATGCGCAGGATTTCACCGAGATCCTGATGCGCATGTATCTGCGTTGGGCAGAACAGCAGGGCTATCAGACCGAGATACTGGA
>JBFFCR010000033.1:0-15837 GCA_041559855.1 Anaerolineae bacterium
GGAGTATGGCAGCGTGAGCGGCTGGGCCAACAGCGGCTATCTGGCCCGCCAGGCCGGCTATGGGAGCGATGCCGTCGCGGCGCGCGCAGCGGAAGCGATCATGGCCCTCAAGGACGGCGACATGGACGCGCTGTCGGGCCTGGTTCACCCGATCCTGGGCGTTCGTTTCTCACCCTATGCCACGGTCTATCCGGGCCCCACAGGTGACGTTGTCTTTGGCGCCGACGAGGTGCGGGGCTTGATGACCAATTCCACGGTCTATACCTGGGGCGCCTACGACGGCTCGGGGTTGCCGATCGAGGCCGCCTTCGCACAGTACTACGAGGAGTTTGTCTACGACGTTGACTTTGTGCGGCCTGATGTGGTGGGCTACAACCAGCGGGTAGGACAGGGCAGCTCGATTGACAACATCGCCACGGTCTATCCCGATGGAGAAGTGGTCGAGTACCACTTTGAGGGATTCGACCCGCAGTACGCGGGGATGGATTGGCGGAGCCTGCGCCTGGTGTTCGAAGAGCACGACGGAGCGTGGTACCTGGTGGGGATTATCCACGACGAGTGGACCGCCTAGAGCGCGAAACCGCAAGGAGGGGATCATGTCCGAGGGAGTCAAGGCGTTCAATGGGCACTATATCTCGGCGCTCACGCCGGACCGCATCTATCGGGTGTACCCGACCCGCGACGAGATCTTTTTCATTCGCGTGGGAGGCCAGCCGCTCGGCACACCAGACGCCCGCGGGCTTGAAGGACTCCTGTTGGAATGGCTGTGGAAGCGGGCGCAAAGGAAGATGAGCGAGCGCTGCCAGAAGCTGGATGCAGAGCATCCGAGCCTGCACCTGAAGGCGCACAAGCACAACTTTCGGGCCGCTGCGGCTGACTTTGAGGAATCGAGGCTCGAAGCGGCCAAGACGTTGGGTGGTCACGGCCCGCACTATGGGCGCTGGTTCTTTACGCAGCGCAACAAGAAGCCGATGACGCTTCAGCTTGAGACGCTGACCGAGATGCAAACGGCCTACCAGACTCTCGGCGAGTGCGTGGGCCCCGTGCACCAGGTCAACGTGGAGTGGAGCCCGTCCAAAGGGGCGTTTGTAAAGAAGACGACCTGATGAGCTAACTCGCTCGGTCCACATGCACGACTGGCGGCCACCGTTGATGGCTTCGAGGGTGCCGTCCCGGTCTTCCGGCGGCGCGGTACCGGTTCCCAGCAGTGCCAGACGCTGAAGGCGCAACCATGCCGGACGGCACGCTGCACGAGTGAGAGGCGGCAGCGTTGGCGCGTGAGCGGGTGACTCTCTCGGTGAGGTGGCCAGCCCCTGGCTTCAACCAAGTGAGCTAGTCCGAGGCAGGCTCCTTAGGTCGAAGCGGGTCGCCAAGTCTATGCTCTCTCCATTGCTCGGGTCGATCCAGATCAGCTTGCTCTGTATGCCCAATGCGGCGTAAATTCTGCCATAGCTATCCACAGCAATGCCGTCCAGCCCGTAGCGACCCTCCATGACAATCGCCGGTGCGCCAGCCACACCGCCTTCCAGGATAGGAATGCGCACGACATGGCCCTTTTCCAGGTTCGCCACGTAGAGGCCCTCCATCCAGTAGGCCACACCATTGGCCCCAAGCGGGGGATAGCCGGGGGTTTCGTCCGTGCCCTCGAGCAGTTCGTGCCGCAGCCATAGCTCTGCGGAACCGTCGGGCGGGATGCGCCACAGTGCGCCCAACTCCGAGTCGGTCACGTACAAGTTCCCCTGCTCGTCCAGGGCGAGCCCGTTGGGGTCTACAATCTCTTCCGGGCCGGGAATCCGTTCGCTCGTCCGGTTACGTGAGGAGGCCTCGTAAGCTCCTCGAGAGGGGGATTGCCTTTTCGGCTCTTTTCGGCTATAATCGTCCTACAGCCACCAGTCACATCACCACGCCCTTGGCGCCAACACGACGGGTCAGCACGATCGGTCCAGAAGCACAGTATATCACAGAAGAGCCGGTCGGGCTGACCTTTGGCAGACGGGGATTCGTTTTCTTTGCTCTCGGGGCGATGTGCCTGCCGCACCTTGCTCGAGAAGATCCGGCATCATCTCGGCACGTGAAACCCTGGTAGACGAAATGAGTAGCCAGTACAGGTTAGCTGTTGCCTGGCCCGGAGGCCGTCAGCCCGGCAGGGTGAGGGGCAGGAATGCGATGAGCGATGCTGAAGCAACTCACAATCTGTTGATCGTCAGCGATATGCATATGGCCGAAGGCTTTGCCCGAGGCGGGCGAGCGCTCCTTCGACCACGACGCCCTTCTCTACGATGGAGCCTTTGCCCGCTTCCTTTGCAATCACCAACAGCAGTGCTGGGATGCCGAATCACGCGTGGCCACAGGGCAGCCTCCCCCTGCCGACGACGCCACACCCAACCCGTTGCTCCCGCGCCCCTGGTGGGTGGTCATCGCTGGCGACTTTCGACTTGTGCCGTCCCAAGATAGCGGATAACCCAAAGGGAGGTTATGGCCATGAATAGCAAGGCGCTGGATTACAGTAAGGTAGTCGATGTACACTGCCACGTTGGCCTGCTGGGTGACCAGTATCCGAAACTGGGCAAGATGTCGGAATGGTATACCAATCAGCTCGTGTACCGGGTATTCTTGATCTACGTTGGTCTGGACAAAGACGACGTGTCCGATCGTACCCTCCGCGAGGCGACCGAACGAACCATCTGCGAGTCGAAGGTGGGCAAAGTTGTGTGCTTGGCCCTCGACCCGGTCTATGACCCAGGTGGGGTCAAACGTGAGCACCTGTCCGAGATGTGGGTGAGCAATGAGTACATACTCGAGCTGCAGAAACGCATCGGGGACAAGGTGCTGTTTGGGGCATCGGTTCACCCCTATGACCCCAAGTTCAAGGCCCGCGTCGACGAGTGTGTCCAAAACGGTGCGGTGCTGTTGAAATGGCTGCCCTCTGCCCAGCAGTTTGACCTTGCTGACCCACGGGTGAGGGATGCGATCACCTACCTTGCCACCGCTCGTGATGGCGCTCCGCTGCCGTTGCTGCTGCATTGTGGGGTCGAATATGCCATCGAATCTTCAGATCGCCGCACCTCATCCTACGACTATCTGACCTGGACCTGGTGGGATCGGCTCAGGAATAGCCTTCGGGGCTCCCAGAAGTGGCATCGGCCGGACACGAAAGGGGTAGAAGAGAATCTCAGGGCCGGGCTGGAGGAGGGTGCCGTAATCATCTTTGCTCATTGCGGGCTCCCGTACTATGCGCCGAATCGCTTCGAGGAGGTGTTCGAACACTCAGAGTTCAAGACCGTCACCCGCTATCTCCACGAGTTCCCCGCCGATGCACCTGATGGTGGTCGTTGCTACGCCGACGTGTCGGCCTGCGTCACGCCCTTGCGCCGCACCTATTTCAAAGACATAGGCAAGCTCCCCCCCAAGAGCCTCCTGTTTGGCAGTGATTTCCCGACCCCTGTCTTTGAGCTGTCCCCGGATGGTGAGGAGGTGTGGGAGGACTTTCAGGCGGTACTGGACGGGCA
The DNA here is from genome assembly GCA_041559855.1 of Anaerolineae bacterium. Classification (GTDB taxonomy): domain Bacteria; phylum Chloroflexota; class Anaerolineae; order JAAYZQ01; family JAAYZQ01; genus JBFFCR01. Next base: position 3,510 of record JBFFCR010000033.1, read on the forward strand.
CTGGGAACGCATCGTGGTTCCCGAGGACAACCTGCTCGATGTCAACCTCAAGGAGCTCGATCGCTTTTTCGAGGGCCATCCCATGTTCACTAACTTTGACGCTCTGCTGTGATGCCTGCCGTGGGGCGGATGAGAGCGTTCAGCCGGGACTGACACCAACGCAACGCCTGATCCCTGAGCCACGCGCCCGCAGCAGTACCTGGCGATGACTGCGAGATTGCCCAAAAGAAGGAGTTCGAGTATGCCCCAGCCCCTTTCACCAGGCGTATACACAGAGGAAGTTCGCCCAGGCTCCCGGCCTATCGAGCGAGCCAGCACCAGCACCGCCGGGTTTCTGGGGGCTACCGAGCGCGGACCGGAGCCTCCTCGCCTGATCACCAGTTGGCTGAGTTTCCAGCGTTGGTATGGTGGTTACACGCCCGATGTCTCCTATCTGGCCTATGCCGTGCAGGGCTTCTTTGAAAATGGCGGCCAGCGCTGCTACATAGGCCGTGTCCTCGCCGACGATGCCATCGCTACCGCTGGCAAGCTGCATACCCTGAGCGTGATGGCTGTCGGGCGTGGGGCGTGGGGCAACAACATCCAGATCAAGGTCGACGATGCCACGGGCTCGCCCGACGGCCACGACTGGTTTCGGGTAACCATTCTGTACTACCGGAAACCACCCGATCCGGCCCATTTCGTTGATCCCACGTTGGCCGACCCTGCCAGCCTGTCCGACCCCCGCCGGCGTGAGCCCGATGTCCTGGAGGTCTTTGACAACCTGACTCACGAGCCAGGGACCGGCAACAACGTGGTCACTGTGCTCAACGGCTCTTCCCGTCTGGTCCGGGCAGAGTGGGACTCTGCGGGATCGAGCCGAATACCCAATCAGCCCTTTGCCGGCCTGGGTGCCAACGGCAGCGATAGCGCAGCCATTGTCCCTTCGCACTACGCCGGCAGCCTGGATCCCGTGGCCGCACATCCCAACGAACTCCTCGGCCGGGGCACTGGTCTGGCAGCGATGGCAGCCATCGACGAGATCTCCCTGTTGGTGGCACCTGACGAGGTAAGGAACGGCATGCGGCCTGTGACCCAGCAGGTGATCAACCAATGCGAGGCTCTGAAGGATCGTTTTGCCATCGTGGCGGTGGAGCAGGGACGTAGCGATCCGGACAATCCGCCGTTGCGCCCCGACTGGGATACTTCCTATGCGGCGCTCTGCTATCCCTGGATCCGGGTTCACGACCCGTCAACCAACGACACCCGCCTCATCCCGCCCACCGGCCACATTGCCGGCATCTTTGCGCGTACCGACATCAAGCGGGGTGTGCACGAATCCCCGGCCAATCAGGTGGTCCGCGGTGCAGTCGATCTCGAGTTCCCCGTTTCCCAGACGATGCAGGATTTGCTGAACCCAAGAAACGTGAACTGCATACGCGACTTTAGACACTACAGGCGGGGGATTCGCCTTTGGGGGGCGCGGACCATGTCCTCCGACCCCGAGTGGAAATACGTGCAGGTGCGTCGCTTGCTCATCTTTATTGAAGAGTCGATCGATGAAGGCACACAGTGGGTCGTTTTTGAGCCCAATGACGAGCTGACCTGGGCCAAGGTGCACCGTAGCATCGGCAGCTTTCTGAACGGCGTCTGGCGCGACGGCTCACTCATGGGCACGACTCAGGACGAAGCTTTTTTTGTCAGGTGTGATCGCACGACCATGACTCAGGACGACATCGACAACGGGCGCCTGATCTGCTACGTCGGCGTCGCGCCCCTCAGGCCAGCCGAGTTCGTGATATTCCGCATCGGCCAGAAGACGGCTGAGGCAGCAGCATAGAGTGTGAGGATGTGGCCGTCCTTCATCTGCGAACCTGTCCTGTTCGAATATCCTCATCGGTTCTAACAGTCACAGGTTTCTCGGATTCCGGGCAATCATCTGAAAAGCTGTCGGACCTGGAGGGTTGATCGTCGCATGGGGGTCCCTGGCTGGCCCGAACAGGTGTCCGGCTCGGGAGTCTTGCCGGAAAGGAGATGAAATGTCCCAGGTACAGTATATAGAAGAGGACTTTGTGGTGGTGCGCCGGGAGCCAGATTCTGATTCAAGGCAGAGAGTAACGCTGACCTTTGGTGATCCGGTCCACAAACTGGGCCACGATCAAGGTTGGACCAAGATCGAGGTCCTGAGCTATTTCGATGGCCCCTTCATCGGCTATGTGAAGGGTGATCTCCCAGTGCGTGACCAGCCGATACTATCCTTCTCCATGATTGACGTCCAACAGGGGGATGGTCTGATTTTGCAGACGCCCAGCGGCAGGATCGTGTTCATCGATGGTGGAGATAACGTGCTGTTTGCCCGTCATGCCGCAGCTCGTTTCCGGCATCGACAGTCCAGTGACGACGAACCGCTGGAAGTTGACGCCATCATCATCACCCACGGCGATGCCGACCACTTTGACGGTTTGAACGACATCAGGCGCTCGGAGGATCTTCCGAACAGCATGGCCCGCAAGCGGCTGTTCATCCATCCGAAGCGCGTCTTTCACAATGGCCTGGTCAAGAGTCCCTCAAGGGACGAGAGCGGACATACCATCCCCGATAGAGAGCGCTTTGGCCGCACCGTGGCGCAGGGGAATGACCTGTTTGTGGTCGACTTGTACGACGACCCGCGGGATGCTCCGAAGGAGGCGATGGGTGCACCGTTTGAGCGCTGGGCGCAGTCGCTGGATCATTGGGAACAGCGCGGCGAGTCTGAGCTGAAGCGGATCGCCTTTGGCATGGACGAAGGCGAGCTATTCGGGTTTCTGGCGGACGAGGGGATCCAGGTCGAGGTCCAGGGCCCCTTTGCTACGGAGGTCGTCGACCCGGATGACGGCAACCTCAAACCGGCGCTGCCCTTCCTGCATGAACCCGAGCGATCGGCCGTGATGCACCTTGGACAGGGCGGGGGCGGCCATGGAGGGCTCTCTGCTTCCCACACCATCAATGGTCACTCGATCGCCCTGCGCCTCACCTACGGAAACGTGCGTTTCAGTCTGACCGGCGATCTCAACCAGGAGGCCATGGATCTGATGCTCCGGAGTCTGAGCACGGACAGGCTCGAAGCCGAGATCGTCAAGGCGCCTCACCATGGATCGGCAGATTTCGATCTGCGTGCGCTGAAGGCCATGAGACCGGTGGTGGCCATCGTGTCCTCAGGCGACGAGAACGCCATGAAGGAGTACATCCATCCCCGCGCATCGCTGATGGCGGCCCTGGGCCAGTCGATGCGGGGCGATACAGGCATCGTCCTGTGCACCGAGCTCGCGGCATTCTTTGCCACCAAGGACTGGTGCTACACTAGGGATGGCTTGGCCGAGTATTTCAAGGCTCGCAAAGACCAGCAGTTCAGCGGCGAGGACTTGCGCAAGCTTTTCTCCGGTGTACCGCGTGCCGAGGACCCAAGGGAGATGTTCTACGGCTTTGAGCGCACCAACTTTGGGATCATCCACTTCCGAACTGATGGGGAGCGTGTCCTGGTCTTTACGCACAGTGGGAAGGCAGGGCTCAATGAGGCCTACCGCTTTACGGTAACCATGGAACAGGGCGAGCGCGTTGTGCGCTTTGCCGACAGTGTCGTGACTCGCTGATCGGCTACCAGCTGCTGACAGAGGTTTCAGCGGCCAACCCAGGTGTTGCGAGAAGCACCCAACAGCCTACCATCGCGGGAAGGAGTCCAGATGAAGGTGAAGGAAACCATAAAGTCCCAGTACCATGCAGCCCTTGAGATGCTGAAACAGGCAGTCGAGGCCTGCCCCGAGCCCCTGTGGAGTGACGCCCGATACGAGAGCCCCTTCTGGCACGTCGCTTATCATGCGCTCTTTTACGCTCACCTCTACCTGCAACCTACTGAGAAGGATTTCGTGCCCTGGGAGAAGCACCAGGAGGGGCTCGCCTCTCTGGCCTCAAGTGAAGGTGAGGGTGATCGGGGGGAATGGTACAGCAAAGGGGATGTTCTTGCCTATCTCGCGCTGTGTCGGCAGCAGGTGGAAGAGCAAGTGGCTGCTCTGGACCTGGAGGCCGAGTCAGGCTTCTACTGGTTGCCCTTTGACAAGCTCGAGCTTCAGTTCTACAACATCCGCCACATCCAGCAGCACACCGGCGAGCTATACGAGCGCCTGGGCGCCACCGGGGGACCGGAGTTGGGCTGGGTGGGCACGAAGCGTGATTGACCGGCCGGCTGACCCACCACGCACAGCGTTTTTCGGTCAGGACGAGCCAGTGCCGGTTCCCTGTTCCGGTCGGACCAGCTGATTCGCCCGTGGGCGACAGGAACGGTCATGGGGCAGATCAAGACCGTGGTCGCTTGTCTCTGGCTTCCTCAGAGCCAGGCGGTGTAGAGTGGGTTCTCGGCCAGAGCCCGACGCGGGTTTGGGTCGGGGAGAGAGGAGTGTAGGATGATAGATTCGGAAGGGCCGCGATTCTCCGATGGGCTCAGGGCTGCATTGCCCATCATCTCCGCGCGCGACCTGCACATGCAGGAATTCGGAGAGCTGCTTGGGTTGCTTGGGCCTGATGAGGCTGAGGGCAAGTCTGCCGACCTTGAGAGGCTGGCGCGCTGCATCACCACGCCCCAGGGCCGGGCCTTCCTGCGAGGCGGTCTTCATACTCAGGAGGGCCGCGAGTGGCTGGGACTGAAAAGCAAGGGCACCAACGAAGAGGACGAGATCGAGATACGCGAATGCGACCTACTGAAGTGGGCCTTTACCGCCGAGTTGATGCAGATTGGAGTACCCGGTGAGCTCGCCCTGAGCTTCGTGGAGCAGGGCATCACCCTGCGCGACATCAAGTCCAAGACGGCGGAGGACCTGGCTGAGCAGCAATGGGCACAGATCAAAGGCCTGATGGGCCCCAACGGCTTTCCTGAAGAAGTTCTGGAGATGCTACTGCGCAAGCCCGAGTCGACAGACGTCCGGGTGGATTCTCGCAGGGGAGACCAACCCCTGTTCGAGCCGTCCGAGATCAAGAGATTGCTGAAGGCCTCGTTCTCCGAATGGCGGGATCGGCTAGCGGGCGAAGAGCGCAAGCTAGAGCGTGACAAGCTGAAAGAAGTGCTGAAAGAGTCGGGGACACTCCGGGCAGTGGATATCGATGAGGACATTCAAGAGAGACAGATCGACTTGCTTGTCAGACCAGGACTCGGACTTGGGTTCGACGAGATCAGAAGTAGATCCTTGCAGAATCTGTCCGAGGCGCTGTACCATGCCGAGTTGAGCGTAGACGGCATCTCCTTTGCTGCGCTCTTTGCGGAGGCAGTGCGAAGGGCCAGCGGCATGCCGGCAGGAAGCCATGACCTGGACTTTTCACAGCTTGACAGTGAATGGAGGACGGTCGCAAGAGAGAACGAGCATCGTCCCTTTGTCACGCTTGTTGAAGGTATCAGGCAGACTCATGCACAGAGGAGAATACAGGCTGAGGTATCACCAGATCTGACCAAGCAGCCAGATCGATGGGCCAAGAACCTATTACAGAGTTCGATCAGGCGGGCTATATGGCGAATGTTCCGAACCTGGAAAAGGGCAATTGAGACAAGCCCGAAGCGGGACGACACGCTCCTTCCTGTGCGTTTCTATGACCTGCTCGCGGTGAGCGATTTTCACGCGGCAGCCGGCAACCATCCCTCACCAGAGGGCATCGCCCGCCTGAATGCGACGGAGGACTTTTACTTCGACGATGCCTTCTTCCGTTTCCTGTACTACTGCGAGATGGAACGTCGCAAGCGCGGAGGCAATTGTTACGAACTGGTCTTTAACGGTGACATGCTCGACTTTGCCCAGGTGGTCGTCCCCCTGGACCAAAGGCCGCCGCTGACGCCCTGGCCCTTGCCCCCGTTTCTAGAATTCTCCCCCCGGGACCCCACCGGCAGCCAAAGCCTATCTGCAGGTGACCGGTCACTGCCCTTCCGACTGCTCCAGACGCTCGCACAGGTCCACGGAATCGGACCACTGGCCAAGGCGGCTTACGAGCAAAGCAAAGTGCTTCGAGCCGCCGGAGAGACCAAAGCGGCTTTGAACCTGGATCGCTTTCTGAGAGAGATGTTGCGAGCCGCGTTGGAGGATGCACTGGGCACCGCGTTAGAAGATGCGCTGCGTGCTGCGCAGAAAGGGGTGCGGCATGCCGAAATGGAAGAAGCAGAGTCGCCTGCTGAAGTGAGGGAAGCACTACGCGCGACGATGAAACAGGAACCACTACTTGCCGGGCTGAAGGAAGAAGCATTACTTGCCGGGTTGAACGAAGGAGCACGGCGTGCCGCGTTGAAAGGAGATACACCTCGTGCCGAGGTGGGAGAAGCGCCATCCGCCGGGCTAGGTGGAGTGTCATCTACCGCGTTGAAGGAAGTGCTCCATGAAAATAACCTGGAAGAGGTATGGGATTGGCTCGATAAGGATAGGGACTTGTCCGACAAGGACAGGGGCTTGTGGGCACACGACGAAGCTGCGGATGACTGGACGTCTGGGGATGAGGCGCTTGAAGAATGGGCGAAAAGAGGGACATGGGATTCGGGAGATTGGAGCGGCGAGGAATGGACTCGCTGGGCGTATCAGCAGTTGGAGCCTGAACCTGACGAGCGGGCGCATGAAGCGGCGGACCAGCTCACAGGAGAGGCGTGGACGGCCCGTGATATGGCACGGCCTCGGGTGCTCGCCATGCAGCGGGAAAGCGCCCTGGAGCAGCTTGCCGACGTGTACCGAGGTCACCAGCGTATGTTCCAGGGCTTGGCCTGGTTTCTGGCCCAGGGAAACCGGCTGATCGTCCTCCGGGGCAACCATGACCCGCAGTGGTACTGGCCTGAGGTGCAGTTGGCCTTCGTCGGCTGGCTCAAGAACGCATACGTCGAACTGCGAAAGGAGTGCAAGAGCCCCGACAACTATGAGCTCCCGGTATCGGCTCCTGAGCTGGAAGACTACCTGCCCGCGAGGAAGTTGGAAGAGTTTGAAGCGCGTATCGACCTTGACCACTCCTGGTACTACTACCGCGATCGCCTGGCCTACTTCGAGCACGGTGGTCAACAAGAGGCCGTGGACGCTCACCGCTTCTTCCTCCTTCCGGTCTACTATGAGGACGCGCCTGCAACGGCGCATCGCAAGACGACCATCCAACCCGGGAACCCGCAGAGCTGGCTGCCCGCCCTGCAGGCGTCACCCGTCGAAAACGAGATCGAGCCGCCGCTTGGCTCCTTGGGCCAGGTGTTCTTTGTCAACAATCTCGAGACCCAGTTCCCCAACTTTGATCGACCTGGCTACATCCAGATCTACCGTGAGAACCTAAAGCCCGCCCTGATCCTCTATCTGCTCGTCGCCGTTGGAAGAACGCTGGGCGCCCTGTGGAAGTGGGCGCTCTACGGCTTCGGTCCGTGGAGGCGATGGGTCTGGCGTCAATTGAAGGAAACGCCAAGACCATGGTCGTTCCGGAACATCGGCCAGGTTATTAGGAGTTTGCCGGAATGGCGCGGCGGACCACACGATCGGAAACTGAATGCCTATGCCCGTCTCACCGGCCTGCCTTTGGAATGCACAAAGGCCCTCGACCGGGCGTCATGGTGGGTGAGAGCCTGGCGTGCACCTGTCGTGGGCGTTATTTTCAAGCTGCTCAGCATCATGATTCTGGTGGCTGCTGTCGCAGCGGTCGCGGTCGTGGTTTTGCTCGCTGTCCTGGAGTGGCAAACAGAATTCCTGGCAACGCGAGACCTGCCATGGCTCCTTGCCGAAGCGGTCAAGCTACTGCCGTCAGCGCCCCAAAATACAGATCCAGAATTGGTCAAGGCCTGGCTGGGAAACATCCTCCGGACACTCCTATGGGGGCTTGCACTTGGCTGGATCGTGAAGCAGCTTCCGAAGGCAGTTGGCCTGGGCGAGGACTATCTCTACAAGCCATCGCAGCGGGTCGCAGCCATCCTGGAGAAGTATGGACACGCCGTTCCGTACATTCTGTTCGGCCACGATCACGTGCGCAACGCACAGCGCCTGGAGGAGGGTCCCTGGTATCTGAACACGGGTTCCTGGCTGCACAAGTACGAGAACGATCGAAAGCGCCTGGTGCGCGAGCCTCTGGAGTACGCCTTTGTGCGGATGGTGGATACGCATCGCGTTCTGGCGGCTGGCCCCGACGACTATATGACCCCCCGCCCCGAAACCCGTCCCCAGGTCGAACTTCTGCGCTGGAACGATAATGGCGGCCGGGTGGAATCGTGCGAGACGTTCCGGGGCCTGGATGAGCTCAGTGTCTCCAACGAGTACGAGCTGATCCGCCGCCACGAGCCAATCCTGAGGTTCAGTAGGGATGAGGCGGGCAACCCCGAGAACTTTTTCCCGATGGCTGCCGAGAACTATGTTCGCGAGTGCGGCCTGCGGCGCAGGCGGCATCTGGAATGGATCTGCAAGCCGGGCGAGACAACGCTTCGCCGTCTGGGTCAATTGCGAGAAGCGCCTCGGGGCCTGCTCCGTCGCCTGTACTACCGCCTGTTTCGAGAACGGGACCTGCACGAGTACTACCTGGTCTTTGCCGCTGGAGACACAGAGGACGAAGAAGTCGTCTTCAAGCTGCTGGACCGGGGCCTTGAGCTAGCGCGAGTGCGCGCTCGTTCATCGTCCCCTGATCGCGGCCTCGACACTAACGAGCAAGGCGAGACTGTGCTGCGAGCTGTCGTCCGTCGCGAGGTAGCGGACAACCTCGATCAGGAGCCAGGGCAGTGGGGAGAGATCACACGGCAGGCCCTGGGTGCCGAGCTAAACCCAGAAGAGAAAGAACTGCTGGGTAGGCAAGAAAGGCAATTGGAATTGGTGATCCCAACGGGATTGCTCGCCTTGCCTGAAAAGATTCACAAGCGAGCACGAGACAAGTACGAACCCTATCGTGACTGGCGCGAGTTTCCCCCTGTCTACCACTATCACATCTGCCAGGACAGTCCTTACACGGTGCTCCAGTACTGGTTCCTGTACGCCTACAACGACTGGGGTTACCACGGCGGCCTGAACGATCACGAGGGCGACTGGGAGGCGGTCTTTGTTTTCCTCGACCAGAAACAGCAACCCCAGCGCGTGGCCTATTCGCGACACATCAAAGTTCCGGTCCTCTTTGAGCCGGACACAGCCGAGTGGTCGGAAGTGGTCAAGGGAGGCTCACACCCCACTGTCTATGTCGGCTGCGGGTCCCATGCCAGCTACACGAAAGCAGGTCGGGACCGAATCCTGGGCTGGCTCGATTGCCACGAGGGAGATGGCCTTCAGATCGGTCCGGACACGGCCCAACCCTGGGGACGCCCGATCCGCCTGAGCAACAAAGCCTGGAATAGCCAGTTCCCCGGGAACTGGGGGGCACTCATCAGACAGTGGGGGCTACTGGTCAAGCCCAGCACGGAGGGACCGACCGGTCCTGCCCGAAAGGGCGACAAGTGGGAGAAGCCGGCCAAGTGGGCGAACATCCCCGGCAGGAGTCTGTTCTGAGCCAAGCCCTCGGGATGCACGACCAAAACGAACGGACAGCCCGGCCATCAGTATCTGGCCGGGCTGTCGTCTTGTCCTGGATCGACGCTCGCGTCAGGGCAAGCAATGGGCAACCAGGTCCGTCACTTGCAGCCCGGTCAGCTCGTTTGCCAGCTGTCCTTACCGAATATTCCAATCCATCGGAGGTCTGCCGGTAAGCTCGTTCATCTCCGCGTGTGATGATCGTGGCAAAGAGCCCGTTGTTCTTCTTCTCCCAAATTGCACTAATCGCTGGCCTTCGCGGCTTCTGACAATGACCTTTGAGTGCACAGCAAGCGTCGGCCAGCAGCACTTCCTGGCATCTAGCCCACCGGACGGCCCGATTCGTCGAGTTGGAATGGTGGCAGTGGGATCTCCCGAACGATCTGGACCAGGCCGCCGGTCTCGTCCAGGAACTCTGAATCGCAGAGGTCAGCCAGGAAGGATCTGCCCTCGTCCCACATGATAGCCCAATAGATACTATGCATATGCACTTGAAAAAGCAGGTCGCTTCTGGTAAGCTCCTTAGTGAGACCAATCACTGTAAAGGAGAAACTTGCCATGAGCGAAGCGACCCACCAGATGGAGTATACCATAGAAGGGGTGTTGTACCTAGCTTTCGAATTGGGAGAGGCGAACTGGACACTGGGATTCAGCATAGGGCTGGCGCAGAAGCCTCGGAGGCGGAAGATAGAAGCCCGGGATTTGGTTGGGCTGGAGGAGGAGATCCATCTGGCGAAGAAGCGGTTCCGGCTTCCAGGGACAGCAATGGTGAAGAGCTGCTATGAGGCGGGGCGAGAGGGATTCTGGCTGCATCGTTGCCTGGAGCAAACGGGCGTCGAGAACCTGATCGTGGACTCGGCCAGCATCGAGGTGAACCGGAGGGCGAAGCGAGCCAAGACGGATCGAATGGATGTAGAGAAACTACTGAATCAGCTGATACGGTATCACTGCGGTGAGGAGAAAGTATGGAGCGTCGTGCGGGTACCGAGCGTAGAAGCGGAGGACATACGGCACCTGCACCGGCAATTGATCAAGTTCAAGATGGATCGGACTCGACATCAGAGTCGTATCAACGGGGTGCTGGCCAGTCAGGGGGTGAAGGTGCCCCTTCATGCCGACTTTCTGGCCAAGTTGGAAGCGACACGAATGTGGGATGGTAGGCCGCTGCCACCGGGTGTACGTGCTCGAGTAGAACGGGAGTATGCCGCTCTGCAGCATGTGCAGGAACAGATCAAGCGACTGGAGCAAGAGCGCAAGGAGCTGATAGAGACATCAGATGAGGCGAGTGTAGAGCAAGTGCGGCAGCTCATGAAACTGCGAGCCATTGGTCCGAACAGCGCCTGGCTCTTTGTCATGGAGTTCTTTAGTTGGCGGGAGTTTCGCAATCGGCGTGAGGTTGGCGCCCTGGCCGGGTTGACGCCTACGCCCTATCAGAGTGGGGAGGAGGCGAGAGAACAAGGGATTAGCAAAGCTGGCAACCGTTGGGTGCGGGGCATGGCCATCGAGATTGCCTGGTGCTGGCTGCGTTACCAACCAGAAAGTGAACTGACGCAGTGGTTCGATAAGAAGTTCGGACACAGCAAACGCACCCGGAAGATCGGGATTGTGGCATTGGCCCGCCGGCTCATGGTCGCCCTGTGGCGGTACCTGGAGATGGGGGAGATCCCAGCCGGCGCACAATTCAAGCCGCAAACCGCTTGAAAGGAGCTACATCCAACCGAGCCCGTCTGTCCTTGAGCTGGTGTGAGCGTGTCGTCGTTGCCCCGGGTTTCAGTAAGAAACCGTCCCGTAGATGGAACCGCTCACCAGGGGAGCCTTCCAGAGCCTCTGAGCGAAAACAGTATTAGGTGTCTGGCACTTTCGCAGCCAGCACGGATAGGAGGTCGTTCAGGGCAGTCTCTGCCCAACGCCTACGTGAGCTGCCAGAAACAGGGGCATGAAGACGGTCGGAGTTGGAAAAGGGGCTCGCATATTGCCCAGTCCCTGGGCGAAGCCAACCAGACCTTGCAGTCTGGCAGCGTGTTTGCGTCTTCACACAAGGAACTTGACAAAAGCGATATCATAGGAGGGCGACGCATCCCCTCCGTAGCCACTGTCATCAGTGAACGCACGGCAGGCGAACGCAGCGGCAAACAGGCGAGCAACCTCGAGCATGGTTGGCCCTGTCACAGTGTCATCGTGAGGGCCGGGGAACTTGTCGATCTGAACCACCGTCGGAAACTCGCTTCGGTTGTAATAAACCTGAAAGAGAACGTCGGCAGAGGCAATTTCCTGAGATTCGAGTGCTGCCTTCGCTCGCTCCCTGGATGACAGATCCCAATACTCAATGGCAAGCGCTGGAAACCGTTCCATCAGAACAGCGCGGAGTTCAGCGGCAGACTTGACGGCGGACAGTGCTATCGAAAGACCAATCATAGCATACACTCTTGACAGGCCATCGATGGGAATCACTCACCGACGGGCACTAGCTCACTCCCCCCAATCAGAACCTGTAGCCACATTGCACAGATGCGGTGTGTCTTCGGAAGCTTATCTGCTCTAATCCTGGCGGCCCGGCTCTGAGCCATACATCTCTCGCAATGCCTTCTTGGCGATTTTGCCAACGCTCGTCCTGGGTAGCTCGGCCACGAACCTGTATTCATCGGGCAACGCCCAGCTCGCAATAGCTCCCTCTGCCACGTACCTTTCCATGTGCGCCTGCATAACATCAACCGTCATACGCGCCTCAGCGCCCGCCTTGGCGACTATGACGGCGAGGGGACGCTCCCCCCAATGCTCGTCGGGCACGCCGATGACGGCGGCTTCCTGTACATCGCCGTGCAGGCTGAGCAGGTTCTCCAGCTCCA
>JBFFCR010000034.1:0-15799 GCA_041559855.1 Anaerolineae bacterium
CTGGCTCGCCTTGCGGCGGGCTGCCATGTCGGCCACCTGCGCCTCCAGTGCCCCACGATCGCCTCGCTGGAGGGCAAAGTGTGCCTCCAGCACCACGGCCGGCAGCAGACCCGGCATGGCCTGCTGCTTCAAGATGCTAGAACGGTAGTTGTACTCGAATCGCTCCACGGGCCATTCGACCACCGTCTTTCCGCTTATCAACACGCTGGCGGCTGTGAGCGCCGACGCCACGTCGCCGCCCCACGCGCCAGCATTGCCGACCACCGCGCCACCCACGGTTCCGGGGATGGTGGCGGCCCACTCCAGACCAGCCAGGCCACGCAGCACGCACTGCCGGGCCACGGTCGAAATCGATGCGCCACTCTCGGCGCGCACACTGGCAATTCCATCACTCCCTGCAGGCGGAAATGTGATGCCCCGTGCGCGGTTGATCACAACCAACCCACGTACCCCTGCATCGCTTACAAGGACGTTGGACCCAGCCCCGAGCACCAAGAACGGTTCCTCATGCTCACAGGCCAGTGTTACGGCGCGGCACAGGGCATCCGTGGTCCCAACCACGACAAGCAGATCGGCCGGCCCTCCAGCGCGCAGCGTGGTGAAGCGAGCCAACGGCACATCTCTGCGGACCGCATCCGGTCCCAGTTCAGCCGCCAGGGCTTCTACCAACCGTGCACGTTCGCTACTCATCGCTTTCCTTCCGCCACTCGCCCAGGAAAGGAAGCCGGGCGTCACGGATCGCTTTGCCATCGCGCAGGACCGACCCCCGTGCAAGCACAGCCGGATGGTGCACACCACCCTCTTGAGTACAGGGGTTCTCGGTCCCAGGCATAGGGTCGGCCGGGAGCTGCAGTCCTCGCCCACCAGGCAGGGACCGGCTTCCCCGTTGGGCCAGCGCCTCCAGCACCCACTCTCCGACCAGGTCACCGTCCCCGGCTCCCAGCGTGATGATGACATCGCCGCTCTGGGCCCGCTCTAGAAGTATGGACGCTGCCTCCTCAAGCTCTGCCACAAAGCAGGCATCGGGGTGGTCCATGCGCCGCACGAGGTCGTTGCCAGAGATGCCCTGCGTGTTCTGCTCACGGGCTGCATAGATCTTGGTCACGATCACATGGTTCGCTTCGCCAAAGGAGGCGGCAAAGCTATCCAAAAGGGTCGCAGTGCGGCTGTAAGTGTGCGGCTGAAAGACAGCCCAGATGGGCCGACCTGGATATTTGAGCCGCGCAGCGGCCAACGTGGCCTCGATCTCGGTGGGATGATGGGCATAGTCGTCCACGACTGTGATCCCTTGCACTTGGCCCTTGATCTCAAACCGGCGCGCCGTCCCTCGGAAGCGGGTCAGGGCGGCGGCTGCCACACCAAAGTCGACGCCCACCTCGTGACAGGCCGCCAGGGCTGCCAAGGCATTCAGCACGTTGTGACGGCCTGGGATCTGCAAGGCACAAGTGCCCAGTAGCTTCCCTTTGTGCCACACCTCAAAGGCCGCGCTGTTTCCCAACTCCACGCCGCGAGCCCTCCAGTCACACCCGGTGCCCAGCCCATAGGTCTCGACACGGCGCCCCTCCGCCTGCATCCGCGCTCCCAGATCGCTGCTATCTGGGTCCTCACCGCAGACGATGAGCAGCCCGTCCTCCGCCACCCGCCCGGCAAACTCGTGAAATGCAGCCATCATCTCCTCAAGCGTCGGGTAGCAATCAGGATGATCGTGCTCCATCGACGCTACGACCGCCACGCAGGGACTGAGCCCCAGAAAGGCCCGGTCATATTCGTCTGCTTCGATTACAAAGTGCGGGCCGCTGCCAGCGCGGGCATTGGTGCCCAGATTCTGAAGCAAACCGCCGACGATAAAGGTCGGATCCAGGGCAGTCTCGGTCAGCACCCATGAGATCATCGCACTCGTCGTCGTCTTGCCATGGGTACCTGCCACGGCGACCGTGCTCTTTCCCTGGGTGAGAGCGGTCAGGAACTGCTCGCGCTTTGCCACTGGCAATCCTCGCCGCCTGGCCTCGCGCACTTCTGGGTTCTTGTCGGGTATGGCCGAGGAGACGACGACGAGCTCGGCACCCTCCACCTGCTCGGCTCTGTGGCTGGGATAGGCGCTGATCCCCTCGGCGATCAGCGCATCGAGCAGCTCTGAGCGTTGCATGTCGGAACCGGACACTGTGTATCCCCAGCCATGCAGCACGCGCGCTATGGCCGACATACCAATGCCGCCAATGCCCACCAGATGAACGTGCATGCCCGGTCGTAAGAGTCCCATCTCCAGCCTACTTGAGAATGATTGCCACCAGTAGGATCATGCCCACCAGCAGCAGGATGTACTCGCTGACAAATGTCACAGGCAGAAACTGGACGATCTCGGAGTGTAGGTTGGTCAGCGAGGCGCTGATCACCACAGTGGCCCCTGCGCTCCCATACGGCACTTGCAGCCCAAAGTAGTCGGCCTGGGTGATCGTGTCCCAGACTGTGCCCACGATCAGGTACCCATTCAGCAGGCCCCCCGGCAGTCCCAGCAGCCCCTTCACCAAGCCCTTCATCTCCCTCATCGGAAAAGTCAGCGTGATGCCCTCGTACGCGATAAACGAGATAAACAGGACCGGCACAATAAAGTAGATGGCCATGATCGTCGTGTCCGGGGTCTGGCCTGGGAACGCCTCGACAATCTTGGACCCAATCTGGTTCCAACCGAACTTGAGCACAAACAAGGAAAGCGTGAGCACCGTGGTCACTCCCAGCTCCTTCCACAGGCCCCGGCCCATGCCAGTCACGCCAAAGACGACAATCAATGCGAGCCAAAGATACTCGATGGGGATCATTGCCCCGCCCCCGCTTCGCCCGCCTCACCACGCGGATTGGAGGAAGCACGAGTGACCCGTGGCCTGGCCAATGCCCACAGCTGCTCAGCAATCGCTTCAGCGGCATCCTGACGCGCCATGGCGTTGGCGGATTCCCGCATCTCTGCCAGAGCCCGTGGATCGTTCAGCAGGTCGAGAACCTCCGGTACCAGCCTCTGCCTCAAATCCTCGTCGTACAGCATCCGTGCCGCGCCATTTCGGACCATGTAGGTCGCATTCGGAAGCTGGTGCTGTCCCGAATGGGGATACGGCACCAGGAGCGCTGGCAGCCTGGCTGCCGGAAACTCGCCAAGCGTGGCCGCGCCAGCACGCGCCACGGCCAGGTCTGCAGACACCAGTGCCCGCGCCATATCGTGCAGGTAGGGAAAGTGGTGATAGCGCTGCCGCATGGCACCGGGAAGGCTCTTGGTCGCCCCGGAGACCCAGTCGGCGTCCTGGGTGCCGCTGACATGTACGACCTGGCAAAGCGGCAGTATGTCGCGCAGCCCTGCCACGAGCGCCTGGTTGATACTCCGGCTGCCGCGACTGCCCCCGAAGACCAGGAGCGTCTTCTCATCGGGGTCAAGGCCCAGCGCTTTCTGGGCCTCGGCCCGATCCAGCCTGTAGATTTCGGGCCGGACGGGGTAACCGGTCACTGCAACCTTCTCGCGGCGAAAGTACCGGTACGAGTCCTCGCTGGTCACAGCAATCTTGGTTGCGAAACGGCTGAGAAACCGTATCGCCTTTCCTGGCACAACATCGGGCAGATAGATCATCACCGGTACGTGCATAAGCCACGCGGCCAGGGTCACAGCCACGCAGGTGTAGCCGCCCGTGACCAGCACCACGTCCGGCTCGAACTTGGACAGGACAGCACGCGCCCGGCCCACACTCCCGGTGATGCGGAGCGCATTGCGGACGCTGACCAACGGGCTCATACCTCGCAAACCACCCGTGGCCAGCCCGACAAAGTCTATGTCAGCACGGCCTACCAGATCGCCCTCGATCTCGCCTCTGCCGCCGATCCAAAGCAGATCACCCAACTGCAGGGTGGGCAGCATGCTGCCAGCCGGCTTTGGATCAAGCAAGAGTTTGATGACGGTCAGGCCGGGATACACGTGTCCCCCGGTCCCGCCCCCCGACACGGCGAGCTTCATGGCTCGTGGCTCCTTCTGCGTTCACCGCTCGCGATATGCTGAGCACAATTCCGACTCCAATCATACAAGCGCCGAGGGACGATCCCCCCACGCTGACAAAGGGCAGAGTGATCCCCGTATAGGGGATGGCACCGGTCACGACCGCCATATTGACCAGCGCTTGAAAGGTTACCCAGCTCGTTACCCCAATCGCCATCAGGCGACCAAAGGTGTCGGGCGCCAGGACAGCAATGCGCAGACCCCGATAGGCCAGAAGCACAAACAAACCCAGCAGCACTAGACAGCCCACCAGGCCCAGCTCCTCGCCAATCACCGCAAAGATGCTGTCCGTATGCGCCGCCGGCAGCCATTGATACTTGGCGCGGCTGGCGCCTGCCCCCAAGCCCAGCACCCCCCCGCTACCAAGCGCAACCAGCCCTTGTGTCAACTGGTGGTTGCCGCTGTGCAGCGGATCCTTCACCTGTTCCAGGAACGGCTGCAGACGATCGAGGGCGTGGGGAAGTTTGGATATCACAAAGGCAAAGGCGGCACCCCCACCCAAGATGCCGATGGCAAACTGCAGAATGTCCGCGCCCGCGACGAAGAACATAACCAGCGCCACCGTCACGATGACCATCGCCTCCGAGATGTCAGGTGGATCCTGGGCCATAACCAGGCCGACGATGACGCCGACCATGATGGTGAACGGTAGCAGCCCATACGGCAGCTTGGTCAAGACCTCTGACTTGGAGGAGAGCCAGTGCCCGATGTAGATCACCACGGCCAGCTTTGCCAGTTCCACCGGCGACACCGATTGCTCCAGCAGCAGCCGCCCCTGCTTGAGAAAGGCCAGGATCACCAGCAAGATCAAGGTGAGGGCCATGACCGGGATGGAGACCTTTGTCCAGAAGCGGTAGGGAAGCTGCATGGCGACGATCATGGCCACAAACCCAAGGAGCAGCCACAGGGCCTGCCACCGGATATAGTGTCCCGCGTCGCCCTCATAGTCCCGATAGCTCAAGTCGGACGTCGAGCTGTAGACCATCATCAGTCCCAGGGCAATGATCGCCAGTGTGGTGAAGAATAGGATCCAGTCAGGCGGTCCCAGGGCCTTGCGTTTCGCGCGCTTGAACATCATCTACTCCAGTTCCTGCACTAGGGCGCGGAAGTGATCTCCCCGCTCCACAAAGTCGCGATAGCCATCAAAGCTTGTTCCCCCGGGCGAGAGCAGCACCACATCGCCGGGGCGAGCCAGGTCCGCAGCCAGGCTGACAGCCCGGGCCAGAGTAGCTGCATGATGGATCTCTGTCTGCTGCAGTCCAGCACCGGCCTTTGCCTCGGCCATCGCCTGTTCCACCAACCCCGCGCACTCGCCAAACAGAATCAAGTGGCGAACCTTGCGCCAGGTCAGAGCAGCCATCTCCTCCCAAGGGAGATGCTTGTCCCGTCCACCGGCAAGTAGCACTATCGGCTCCTCGAACGACCGCAGGGCAGCGACGGCGCGCTCGGGTGTAGTGGCGATGCTGTCATTGTACCAGCGCACCTGAT
The DNA here is from genome assembly GCA_041559855.1 of Anaerolineae bacterium. Classification (GTDB taxonomy): domain Bacteria; phylum Chloroflexota; class Anaerolineae; order JAAYZQ01; family JAAYZQ01; genus JBFFCR01. The sequence goes on from JBFFCR010000034.1 coordinate 5,519, forward strand.
CGCGCTGCCGAACGAATTCCAGGCGGTGTTCCACCCCCTCGAACGAGACTGCTGCCTGGCGCAGCGCATCGACCGGCTGGCTGCCCAGCTCCTCCTTTCCCTGCAGAGTCGCAAGGGCACCCATGGTCAGCGCCGCAGCAGCCAACAGATTGGCCAGGTTGTGCAGGCCCCGCAGCTTCAGATCCCCGGTGTGGCATAGAACCACATCGCACGCGGCCAGCCGCAAGATCAGTTCGTCGCCACGCAGAAAGGCCCCCTCCTCCACTTCCCGCTCCAAGCTGAACCAGAGAACGCGCTGGCCGGCTCGTTCCGATCCCTGTGCCAAGTCCCGGGTTGCCGGATCATCCAGGTTCATCACCGCAAGGTCGCCGGGTCGCTGCCTGGCCAGGATGCGCGCCTTGGCCGCTGTGTACGCCTCCATGGAAGCGTGCCGGTCGAGATGATTGGGTGTAATGTTAAGCACCGCTGCCACCGGCGGGCTCCATCCCCCCGCCGCAAAGAGCGCATTGTCCCGCTGCCCCTTTGGCAGCTCCGCCCATGGCCCAAAAAACTCCAATTGGAAACTCGACAGTTCCATGACTACGATATCGGTCGCAGCGATCTCGTCCACGTGCGCGATCAATGGGACGCCGATATTCCCCCCCACCCAGGTCTCGCAACCGGCCGCCTTGAGCATACGGCCAGCCAGGGCGGTTGTGGTGGTCTTGCCACTGGATCCGGTGATGCCCACAATGTGCGCTGGGCAAAGTCGGGTGAACAGCCGCGTCTCGCTGCTCAGCGGCAGGCCGCGCCGCCGGGCCTCGACCAGCAGCGGGATCTCCAGTGGCACACCAGGACTAACAAAGACGATCTCTGCCGTGTCAAGCAGAGAAGGAGGATGGCCGCCCAGGGCATAGCTCACCGGCAGGCCAGCAAGAGCAGCCACCCTATCCGCCAGGTCCCCAGCCGGTTTGTTATCTGTGACCGTCACACGCGCGCCGCGCTCCGTCAGAAAGCGCGCCAGCGCGGTTCCCTCACGGGCCAGCCCGACGATCAGGACCTGTGTATTCGCAAAGCTCTGTCCGGCGTTCGTCTTCTCGTCCACTCTCATAGCAATGCCAGTGCGATGCCGAGCATCGCTGCCAGGACCCCAACGATCCAGAACCGTTGGGTGACATGGGTCTCGCTCCAGCCCAGGACCTCGAAATGTAGGTGGATCGGCGTCATCTTGAATATGCGCTGTCCTTCTCCCTTCAGTTTGCGGGTCAGCTTGAAGAAGGACACCTGGATCACCACCGAACCTGCCTCGGAGACAAAGATCAGACCGATGACCGGCAGCAGCAGCCACTGGAATGACATCAAGGCCGCCGTCGCCAGGGTCGCACCAAGGGCTAGCGAGCCCATCCCACCCATAAAGAGCGCTGCCGGGTGGCTGTTGAACCAGAGAAAGGCCAGCAGAGCACCCACCATCGTGAAGCAGAATGACAACAGGGGATACTGCCCCTGCAAGTAGGCCACGATGCCATAGGCCACAAAAGCCAGCGACGCGATCGATCCAGCCAGACCGTCGAGTCCATCGGTCAGGTTGACCGCGTTGGCCATCGACAGGATCACAAAGGTTGCCAGGGGCACGTACCATATCCCGACGTCGACGACCTCCCTCACTCCAGGGACTCCTACTTCGTGCAGCCCCAGAAACAGGGGATGGTAGAGCGCAAGGGCCGTCATCAACGCCAACATAAATTGAATCGGAAACATTACTCTGGCCTTCAGACCATCTCCTCCCCACCAACCGCGCACCTCTGCTAGGTCGTCGACTGCACCCAACGCACCGAACGAGACCATTACGAGCAGCGGCAGCAGGATGCTCTTGCCGATGAGAGTGCTGCCTTCCTCAAAGTGAAAGAAGGCCAGGATCGCCTTGCCCGCTTCAAAGCCACTCAGGAAGTTCGCCAGGTTCATCACCACCGTGATGAGCAGGACCGGGACGAGGATCATCAACCCCCCCATCGTCGGCGTCCCTATCTTGGTCTTGTGGGCGTCGGGCAGCTCCACGCGGATCTGCTTGCCGATGTTGTACTTCTTCAGCAGGCGAATCAGGGGTGGTCCCCAGATGACCGCGATCACGAACGAGACCGAACCCAGGCCAAGCGCGAAGGGCATCGGATCAAGGTTCATCCCGCCCTCCCCTGCTGCAAGGCAGTTACGATCTCTTCCATTTCCAGTCCGCGCGAGCCTTTCACCAGAATCACATCCCCACCTGGAGCGGATCCGATCAGTCTCAGGAGCAACTCGGTGGCCTCGGCGTTGGATTCGACGGCATGGACAGAGCCCTGGGGCATTCCGGCTTTGACCGCCTCCTCGCCGATAATCCGTCCCAAGCGACCCACTGTCACCAACAGATCGGCCACAGCGCGCGCCCGCCTGCCCACTAGCTTGTGCGCCTCGTCGGAGTGCACACCTAGCTCGTACATGTCGCCCAGCACTGCGATCTTTCGACCACCATGCTCCCTCCCTGCCAATTCGTTAAGCAGCGTCAGAGCAGCAACGCATGAGGCAGGGCTCGAATTATAGGTGTCATCCAGGATAGTCGAGCCGGACGGGCCAGGCACCGCCACCAACCGTAGCTGGGCTGACTGGTCACGCATGCCTGCGACAATCTCTCCCCACGAGAGCCCTTCCACCAGCCCGACAGCCGCCGCCCGAAGAGCAGTATGCACGCTGTGACGACCAAGCATCGGCAGCCGGGCATGAATCGACTCCTTGCCATGATGCAGGCGGAAGCGAATGCCCTCAAAGCCCTCGCTCTCTATCTCGTCAGCCCAGAGATCGGCTTCCGGGTCCAGACCGTAGCTGAACACGCGGGCCTGCGTCTCACCAACCATGGCCCACACCAACGGATCGTCCCGATTGAGAATGGCGACCCCAGTCTCCTCGGCCGGGGGTAGCGCCTTTGGCAGTTCAGTCTTGGCCTGGGCAATCCGCTCCATCGTGCCCAGCCTCTCCAGGTGCGTGGGCCCGACATTGGTCACGACCCCCACCTGAGGAACGGCTATCTCGGCCAAATGGGCAATCTCGCCCAGATCGTACATACCCATCTCCAGCACAACTCGCTCGTGCCGGGCGGTCAGGCGCAAGAGTGTCAGGGGCAAGCCTATCTCATTGTTGTAGTTGCCCTCGCTCTTTAGCGTGTGGTAGCGTTGGCTCAGCACCGCGGCTATGACCTCCTTGCTCGTGGTCTTGCCCACGCTGCCGGTGATGCCAATAACTCGCACGTCGTGCTGGCGTCGCCAAAAGGCCGCCGCTTGCTGCAAGGCCGCCAGGCTGTCCGGCACGATAAAGCAGGCGGGTAGGCTGGGCTCCCAATCAGCCAGCCCTGCCGCCAGATCGCTGGTGGCCAACAGGTTGGATCGGATCTCTGGCTCCCGCTCGGCAATGATCGCCACAGCCCCTTTCTCGACCGCCGCTTCGATGAACTCGTGTCCATCAACCCGCTCGCCCCGCATGGCGACGAACAGAAAGCCTGGGGACGCCAACCGCGAGTCGATCACGGCGCCGCGGATCTCGACGCTAGGGATCGGTGCAGCAGGTAAGCGCCCAGCCGGCACCGACAGCCCTGCGACAAGATGCTCCAGCTGTAGCGATCCGGGTCGTGCAGCCATGTTCGCTACTGTCCTTCCGCCAGACGGATCTCGTCCGGTGGTATCTGCATATAGGCAAACAGCCTCTCGGCGATGGCCCGGAATGTAGGTGCAGCCGTTCGCGAGCCCCAGGGTGCTGTCTGTGGTCGGTCCAGCTTGACCAGCACGATGAACTGCGGATCATCGGCAGGGGCGAAACCTATGAACGAACCGATGGTGTCTGACAGTTCATACCCATAGGGTGTCGGTATCTGGGCCGTGCCCGTCTTACCTGTAATGCGATAGCCAGGAACCTGAGCCTCCGTTGCACCATCTTCGACCACCCGCACCATCATGTCGGTCAAGGTCCGTGCAGTTTCCTGAGAGATCGCATGCCGTACCACCAACGGCTCGACCTGCACCATGCGCTGTTCGCCCGTCTCCGAATCGGTGGTGATGAATGCGTGCACGACGTAGGGCTTCATCATCGTGCCGCGGTTCGCCACCGCAGACGCTGCCGTCAGCATCTGAATCGGCGTCACAGCGATGCCCTGGCCAAAGGAGTTCGTCCCCAGCTCAGACGGGAACCAGTTCGAGTCGCCAGGAAGCTTCATCATGCCCGGACCCTCGCTATCCAGATCCACTTCGGTCAGCACGCCAAACCCAAAGCGGCGCAGATAGGTGTAAAATGCCTCCTTGCCCATAGAAGTACTGATGAAGGCTGCACCTGTGTTCAATGACTTGACCAGAGCTTCCTCCATCGTCACCAGGCCGTTTCCCTGCCGGTTCCAGTTCAGGATCACACGCCCGCCAACCTCCGCTGTGCCGTCATCATAGAACGTGGTTCCGGGACTGATCGTGCCGTTGTCCAAGGCCCCTGACCAGGTAATCACCTTGAAGATCGAACCGGGCTCCCACATGCCACTCACGGCTGGATCGGGGAGCAGATCCTCGTCCGCGCGCCCAAAGTCATTCGGATCGTAGGCAGGGAGGCTGACATCAGCCAGAACAGCCCCGGTCTGTGGATCCATGATGAGCACGGTTCCGCTCTCGGCCTCGTATTCATCCAGGGCGTTTTGCAGCTCCTGCTGCGCGATCAGCTGTATATTCCGATCGAGCGTCAGCACCAGGCTGGTACCAGGCTGGCTCGGGACCTCCTCTAAAGGGAGCAGCGGAAGTTCCCGCTTTGTCCATGCCGTTTCCACTATCTTTCGCCCCTCTGTACCGCGAAGCAGTTGGTCGTAATACCCCTCCACACCGTAGTAGCCATCTCCCATTGTGTTCACGATCCCTACGACATGGGCGAACAGGCTGCCCTCAGGGTAATATCTCGAAGGGACCTCCTCGCAAGTAACCCCGTTGACATCCAGGGAGCGAATCGCCTCCCCAATCTCATAATCCACGCCTGTGTCCAGACTGCGCCACGGCGCATTTGCCTGCGCGGCCTTGAGCAAGGTTTCCTCTGGGAGGCCGAGTAGCTCCGACAGCTCGCGAGCCAGCTCCTCGCTGTTGGTAACGAACGGCGGCGACACCGAGACATTCCACTTGACAGTGTTAAGAGCCAGGAAACTGCCGTTGATGTCGGTTATGTCCCCGCGTCGAGCCGGGATCGTTTTCTCCACGATCCGCTGGTCGTCAGCCCATGCTGCCAGCTCATCATGCAGAAAGATCTGGTAGTAGACCAGCCGCCCGGCGACGACAGTGACCCCAAGCACAACGCAGAAGATGAGAACGGTCAACCGTCGCGAATCGATTGTCAGTCCTTTAGCTTTCACCATGATAGCGATTCCCCATGGGTGCGCTACGGCGCTGTCACAGACTCCGGATCCGCAAGCCCTCCGGATAAAAGCAGCAGGAGTTGGTTGGTTGCATAGCTATCAGCGCTCACAGCACCCGCTTGGATTGTGGCCTGCCCGCTGGGAGACGGCAACTCGCTCGCCGGTTCGGCAAGGGGCTCCGAAATGGACAGGAAGAACGGCGCTTGTGGCTGGTAGCCCAGCAAGCGCGCTCGCTCTGCCATGTTGAATTGGGAACCCTTTGCCGAGATGTCTCGCCTGTATGCATCCGCCTGTCGTTGAAGCCTCTCTAGCTCCTCGGTCTTGACCTGGAGTTGGCGGCCCATGGACTCGATTTGCTGGGTGAGTCCGAAACCGAACCAGAGAAACAGGATGAACAGTGTGATAAAGGCGACAGTAAGCGCCTGAATGGACGGGGTGCGACCCCGCCTTGACATCGAGAAAATGCGCGGCAGCTTGCCTTTCACCAATCTCCCCCTCTTCCGGGCATGTGCACAGGCCACTGAAATGGATAGCTGAGCGTTTGTCAGTTAGCCTGCCGGTACCTGGTCAAGACGCTCCGCGACCCGCAGCCTCGCACTGCGGCTCCTCGGATTCTGGTCGATCTCACCAGCCGTCGGGCGGACCGGCTTGGGTGTAAGCACCTTCAGGGTCGCCTGGTGTTCGCACACGCACACCGGCAGCTCGGGCGGGCACGTGCAGCCGCTTGCCTCCTGCCGGTAGAATTGCTTCACCAGACGGTCCTCTAGCGAATGAAACGCGATGACTACCAGCCTCCCCTGCGGGCGCAGCAGGTCGCGGGCCTGGGGAAGCGCCTGGCTGAGCGCCTCCAGTTCATCATTAACCGCAATCCGCAGGGCCTGAAACGTGCGCGTTGCCGGGTGAATCTTCTCCCTGCGCCCTGCCACCCGCGCTACCAGATCAGCGAGCTGACCCGTGCTCATCACCGGCCGCGCCGCTACGATGGCCCTCGCGATCCGTCTTGCCCGCCGTTCTTCTCCATACCGCCACAGAATCCCGGAAAGCTCTGCTTCCGGCAGGCTGTTGACCAGATCCGCTGCGCTCTGCCCTCGCTCCTGATCCATGCGCATGTCCAGGGGCCCATCCAGGCTGAATGAGAAGCCCCGTTGTGCACTATCCAGTTGTCGGGAAGACAGACCCAGATCGATCAAGATGCCATCCACCTCTCTGATGCCAAGCGACCCTGCCACCGCCCCAAGCTGGCGAAAGTTGGCTGCCCGCAATGTCACCCTGTCGCCAAAGGGCTCCAGGGGCTTGCTCGCGTACGATAGCGCGCTGGGGTCGGCATCGAGCCCCAATAGGCGGCCATCGGGTCGCGAGGCTACCAGAATGCCCCTGGCGTGCCCGCCGCCCCCCAGCGTAGCGTCGACATACAGGCCACCCGAATGGGGCTGGAGCCAGGCCAGCACCTCCTCGTAGAGTACGGGAATGTGCCCGCCGGACTCGCCCATGCGGATCCGCTCCTCTGAGCCTAGACGTCCAGGCCATCAAAGAGATCGGCAAGCGCCTCGGGATCGCTGTCGCCCCTTGCCTCACGCTCGGCCCAGATCTCTGGATTCCAGATCTCGCAGTAGGTGTACACACCGTTGATAATTGCTTGGCTGTCAAGGTTCGCGAACTCGCGCAGACGCGGTTGCAGAATAATACGCCCCTGCTTGTCGGGTACAGAGTGCGACGCGTCGCCGAAAAGCCTGCGCTTGAGCTCGCGGGCCCGGGAGTTGGTCAGGGGCAGCGCACTAACCTTATCGGCAAGCTGCTTCCAGACGTCCAGGGGATACACCATCAAACAACGATCGAGACCCTTGGTGACGACCACGCCCGCGTCGAGCCAGCTCCGGTACTTTGCCGGAAGTGTAATCCTCGACTTGCTATCGATTGCGTGCTCATATCTGTCAAGAAGCATCTAGCTCACCGAACATGCGTTCTATATGCTCTAGGGGGTTTTCCCCACTATCTGCCACAATGACCCACTTTCCGCCACATTATACCCGATTCCTCCCAGAATTGCAAGCCCCAGGGCACGTTTCACCCACTTATTCGGGAAATTTTAATGTTCGTCAAGTGTGACCCAGGTACTACTACCCACTATGCCCCACCTGCCCTTTGGTACGGCGCCGATTTGGCACAGTGCAGCAACGATGGTATAATGGCCCGGTCGCACGCAGCGAGGAGAGGTAGCATAGTCCGGCCTAATGCGCACGATTGGAAATCGTGTGAGGGTAACACCTCCGCGGGTTCGAATCCCGCCCTCTCCGCCAATGCCGGCAAAGCGCCGCAGGTGGAAAGCCGCCTGTGGCGTTTCTGTTGTCCGTTGGCCTCACACGCTGCCATCTTGGATCCACCTCCCCAGCAGCCTCGGGCCGGTTGGGTACCCCCACTCCCCGGCACGTGCGTGTCAACGAGCAGTGGGCGTCCTGGAGCAGGTCCATCGCCACGGCTGCCTTTGCACTGCTGGCGCCGCCACCAGCAATACCCTTCTGCCATCCCCTCCAAAAGTTGGCACAATGCCAATCCAGCGCTTGGGTGTTGCCGTACACAACGCCCGTACGCCGTCAGGGTCGGGAACCTCAAATCCCGAACGGCCGCTCGCCAGTTGGGAGCGGCAGAAGCTAGATTAACCTACTGGAGTGCTTGCCGCGAAACGAAGCACTCGCTCAGCTGCAGAACTCGCAGCTCAGCGAACAAAAAACCGGGTTTCACTGAGCAAATAGCAGCATGACCCATTTTACCAGAAAACACGCCAAAAGTCAACTAGAAAATTCGAAACTCGGAAGACGGAGTATACATTCGCACATTGCGAGCCCTTCATCACTCCTGCTGCGAAGCAGGGCGAGCTGGCGCGCACTGAAGCCAGCGACGCGCCACTCCCTGTCCACCTGGTCTAGGGCCACCTCCTTTGCCAGCTTTATGTCAGCTGCCCGAGGGCCATTGCCATGCAGAGTCTCTGCACTGAGATCCTCACCCGGTTCCTCTAGCAGCTGAGCCCTGCCTGTCAGACGAACAGACAGCAGGGCTCAGATCAGTCAGGCATGCTCGAGGTAGCGCAGCAACGTGCCCCCGGTCTCATCCCGCCTCGACGCCTCCAGCAAGAATCGCCGTGCCAGATCAGAGTTCATACTCGGGCGGCACGCTGCGCGGCAGGCATAAGTGGTGCTCTACCTACCCCACCCAGAAACCGGCGACAAGGAACTCTCCATCCACCTCGATCACCACCACCTTGAATCCTGCCTCCATGTCGCCGGAAAAGGTCGCCGTGCCGAGCAGCTGGATCATGCTGTCGACGACGTTTTCGGATTCAAAGGTCCACGCCAGCGGCACGATACTATTGTCCTGCATCCAGGTCCCCAGTCCCTCGGCGCCGTCGAATTCTGCTTGCAGGTCTGGACCGCATAGACCATAGGCCGTGGCATAGTCGGCGTCGCGAAGGGCAGCCATGAAGCTTTCTCCCACGATCTGTGCGGCGCTCGGCTCTACGGTCTCCAGCGACATCTCCGCGGCGGCAATGTCGACACGGACAAGCGTCTTGTCTGAATCATCATCGGGCCCGAAATCCAGCTTGACGCTGCGATCGTCCCGGATGTACATGAATGCGTAGGCACCGGCCTCCTCGGCGGCGCTGGACTCGGTCCAACCGTTCTCCGGCATCTCGACGCGGAAGAAAGCAGCAACATCTTCGGGCGAGCTGTCGGAGGCGAAAAGAAAGCTCTTTGCGCCCATCAGGTCGTAGGCCATCCACTGGCTCGCGTCAGCGGGCACCGGGATGTCCTCAGGCAGCAAAGTAGCCTGCACTGCCTCCTGCGGTAGCTCGATCGCGACCGGTTCGTTTATGGAGGAGAGATCGGATCTGTATACCAGGGTACCTTCGGACAGTGTGGGTTCCTCGGCCTCCGCCGAAAGGACCAGGCCCGTACCGCTCAGCGTCATGTCCATATGCAGCAGGTAGCCGCCCTCTACGGTGACGTATAGGTTGCCACTGGCTTCCTCGACCTCCATGCCTGTTGGCAGCAAGTCCGGGTTGAAGGCCGTCTCGTCAAAGCGGTAGTGCTCAACATCGATGCCTTCGTAGGTTTCCGATCCCACGGCCTCAGCGACATCGAGCCACTGGGTCACCGTGTAGGCGTCGCCTAGGGTGAGATGTTCCGGATCGAAGGGCAACTCCCCGAGACCCGTCGCCGATGTCGGCGCATCGAGAGAAACCTGCATCCAGCTTCCCAATACCGGTATGTATAACGAGCCCTCCACAAAGTACGCGTCCATGGTATTGCCCTCAGCTCCGGCGGCTTCCAGAGCCATTTGCATATATGGCTCGTTGCTGGTGCCGGTAATCTGAAAGGCCATTGGATCACCCACATAGGTTATGATTGTGCTCGACTGGTACGACACCTCGGTGCCATCTGGCGCCGTGCCCTCCCACGAGACCTCTTCGGTGAACACAAAGCTATCGAGGTCTTCCGGGGGCGCCAGGCGGGACGGCTCAAGAGGTTCGAGTATGGGTGTAGGAGCAGGCGTGTCGGTCGGAGCCGGCTCCGGGCCGCAGGCGACCACCAATGCTGACAACAAGGCGACTACCACACACAACGCTACCGATCCGTTTCTCATTTCAGTTCCTCCTTCTCTTATACTTCTTGCTTGTCGGGTGGAAACACGATAGCACCCAGAGCAACTAGGGACGCTCACAATAGCGCCGCAACATGGTCCCACTCTCGTCCCGCCAAGCCTGGTGCTCGGCTTGCCGCGCCGGGTCGTCCCGTATGAATGCAGAGGCCCATAGAACCCCGGTCGCATAGTTCGCCGCCATAAACAGGTCCAGGTACTGGAGTTGTGACTCGGGCAGCGGGTGGATCCTGGTATACCCCTCAAGAAAC
>JBFFCR010000035.1:0-15735 GCA_041559855.1 Anaerolineae bacterium
GGATTGATCAGCTCCGTTGGTTCCAGCAGCTTGCCACAGTTGTCGCACTGGTCACCCCGGGCGTCGGGCGAGCCGCAGTGCGGGCACTCACCCTCCACGTAGCGGTCGGGCAGAAAGCGGCCTTCCTGCGCGCTGTAGAGCTGCCGCTGGACTTCCTTGTACAGATACCCGTTCTCCAGGATCTTTAGAAAGATGTCCTGGGAGACCCGGTGGTGGTTTTCGGTGTCGGTGTGGGTGAACAGATCAAACGTCAGTCCGATCTGTTGGTAGGTCTCCAGGAAGGTCTGGTGGTAGCGCTTAAAGATTTCCTGTGGTGCGACGCCCTCCTCATTGGCGCGAACCGTGATGGGCGTCCCGTGGGCGTCAGAGCCGGAGACCATAAGCACGTCGTTTCCGATCAATCGGTTGTATCGGGCAAAGATATCGGGTGGCAGATAGGCGCCGGCGAGATGCCCCAGGTGTTGGTATCCGTTGGCGTAGGGCCATGCCACGCCGATCAGTATCTTGCGGGCCATGATGATCCTCCTTTCAAAGAGAACGAGCGAGGGAGGCCCTCGCTCGGGTAAGTCAGTTTGACTTGGGTCTACACAGATGCCTGTGCAGGAAAGAGCAACAAGGGACTCATACTGGATGGAACTTGCACATGCGGGGGCAAGCCCCCATGAGACCCTTGGCTGCTGAGAACTGCCTGGCTACGTAGTAGCCGGTATGCAATTGCCAGACTGCTTTCGTGTTGAACATCCTTCTCCTCACGTGCACCCATTCTACCACAGATTGTGCAGAAAAGCAAGTGCCAAATTCGACATCAGGCGCAGTTTCTTGGGGCTAGTCGAGATGGCGATTATGGTGTATAATAGGTACATTGCATTGTCCGAGGTGAGCAGGTCTATCTGTTGCTACGGGTCGTTCATGCTGCACTCCGACTTCCCGATCGCCGTCGAGCCTCCGCGTGAGCCCCACAATGAGGAGGTTGTAGGGTGGATTCCACGGCCACACAAGCCTCGGCAGAGCGCCTGGCTCTGCTCTATCGCCTGTCACAGACCTTTACCTCGACCCTGGATCTGGACGAGGTCCTAAACCGGGTGATGGATCAAGTTATCGCCGCCACCCGAGCTGAGCGCGGCTTTGTGATGCTGTGCGAGGCTGACGACCGGTTGGCCTTTCACGTCGCACGGGGGATGGACCGTGATACGATCGACGATCCCCAGTTTCAGGTCTCGCGCGGTGTGGTGGACCGGGTGGCCGACGAACGACAGCCGGTGCTTACCAGTGACGCTCAGGCCGATGACCGCTTCAGCATGCGCCATAGCATTGTGGACCTGGGGCTGCGTTCTATCCTGTGCGTCCCGCTCACGATCAAGGACCGGGTCCTGGGTGTCGTCTATGTCGACAACCGCCTGCAGGCTGGCATCTTTACTCCGGCTGACCTTGACCTCCTGGCCTCTATCGCCTCCAGTGCAGCCGTCGCCATCGAGAATGCGCGACTGTACCAGGTAGCGGTCGAAAAGGGGCGAATGGAACGCGAACTGCAGATGGCGCGTGGCGTCCAGGCCAGCCTGCTGCCCCAGGAGACGCCGCAGGTGCCTGGCTGGGCGTTCGAGGCTCGATGGCAGCCGGCCCGTACGGTGTCGGGCGACTACTATGACTTTATTCCCCTTGACGGCGGGCGGCTTGGGCTGGTGATCGCCGATGTCAGCGACAAGGGCATGCCTGCCGCTCTGTTCATGGCCCTTACCCGTAGCACGATCCGTGCCACGGCGAGCCAGCTTGCCTCCCCCGCGGATGCCATCGCCGAGGCCAATCGCTTGATCTGCGCCGACTCGTCCGACGGAATGTTCGTCACGCTGTTCTACGCCCAGCTCGAGCCGGCCTCGGGGTTGTTCACCTACGTGAATGCCGGGCACAACCCCCCACTGCTCTGCCGGGCAGGCGACCACGGCGATGCCAAAGCCCTGGAGGAATTGCGGCCCACAGGGATGGCGCTGGGCATCGTGGAGGGCTTCCCCTTTGAGCAACGCGTGCTTGAGCTTCAGCCCGGAGACTCGATCCTGCTCTACACCGACGGGGTGCCGGACGCGAGCAGCGAAGGGCAGGAGCAGTTTGGCATGGAGCGGCTGCGGCGTGTACTCCTCGAGCGGCGGACGGCGCCGGTGGCTACCCTGGTTGCTGCGCTGGAGCGTGCGATCGCCAAGCTGACCGGAGGCGCGACGCAGTTCGACGACATTGCGATCCTGGCAGTGAAAAGGCTGGATATGCGAACATGATTGGGTCCGTGCTTAACGAGCGGTATCGCCTCGACGCCGAGATCGGCAGGGGTGGCATGGGCATCGTCTATCGTGCCGATGACACATTGCTGGAGCGAGACGTTGCAGTCAAGATCCTGTCAGCCACGGCGTTAGGCACAGAAGGCCGTGCTCACCTACTGGGCGAAGCACGGGCCGCAGCAGGTCTCAATCACCCCAACATTGTCGCGGTCTATGACGTCGGCGAAGCCGGTGGCGTGTCTTTCCTCGTCGCCGAACTGGTGGAAGGGAGATCGCTCCATGACCAGCCTCCCGAAAGCATCGACGAAACGATCTCCGTTGCCCGGCAGGTGTGCACCGCGCTGGAGCATGCGCACGCCCACGGCATCGTCCACCGCGACCTGAAGCCGGAGAATGTCCTGATTACGCCAGACGGCGTGGCCAAGCTGGGCGACTTTGGGCTGGCCCGTTCCATAGCCTCGCGGCTGACCAGCGAGGGTACAGTGGTCGGCACGGTGTTCTACCTGGCGCCAGAACTGGCGTTGGGACAGGCGTACGACGGACGCGCTGACCTCTACGCCCTGGGCGTCATGCTCTATGAGCTCACCACGGGCCGCCTGCCGTTCATGGCCGACGATCCTCTGGCCGTCATCTCCCAGCACCTGCACGCGCCCGCTGTCCCGCCGCGGGCCAGGGACGAGGGGATCCCACCTGCCCTCGATGCCCTCATCCTCCGGCTGCTGAGCAAAGATCCGGAGGAGCGTCCAGCCTCGGCCGTCGAGGTGCTGCGTGCGCTCAATGCCCCCGACATCCTGGATCGGGGTGCTACACCTGCGCGAGAGCTGTCTGTGCTGCAGCGCATCGAGCGCGGCCGGCTGGTCGCTCGTGAGAGGGAGCTGGCAGAGGCCCGCGCGATCTGGCGGAAAGCCGGTGCTGGTGAGGGCGGGATGCTGTTGGTCAGTGGCGAGCCGGGGATCGGCAAGACGCGGCTCGTCCGGGAGCTGTGCACCGAGGTCCAGGTTTCCAGCGACCGCGTGTTGGTGGGGGAGTGTTACGCCGAGGGCGGCGCGCCCTACGCCCCCTTTGCCCAGATCCTGCGGCGTGCCTTTCGGGACGGTGCCGGGGACGAGTTAGCCGCGGCGCTGCCAGAGTTCGTGCTTGCCGACCTGTTGACGTTGGCCCCCAGTCTGCGGCTGCGCTTCCCCGACGTTCCGCCCAATCCCTCGCTGGACCCCAAGTCGGAGCAGCAGCGGCTGTTCGAGAACATGGTGGCTTGCTGCCAGGCCCTGTGCGAGCGGTCACCGCTGTTGCTGGTGCTGGAGGATGCCCACTGGGCCGACAGCGGTAGCCTGGCGCTGCTGCGGCACCTGGCGCGGCGTACGCGTCGCCACCGAGTGCTGATCGTGGCCACCTACCGCGAGGTGGAGCTGGACCAGACACGACCGTTCCAGGAGGTATTGCTGGACCTCACTCGCGAGCGGCTGGCCACCCGCTTGCGGCTCTCTCGCCTGGACCGGGAGGGCACGCGGGACATGCTGGCGGCGCTGTTCGCCGCGGAGGAGATCACGCCCGAGTTTCTGGAGGGGATCTATACCGAGACGGAGGGCAATCCCTTCTTTGTGGAGGAGGTGTGCAAGGCGCTGGTGGAGAGTGGGCAGGTGTACTTTGTGGACGGCGCGTGGGACCGGTTGGAGATGGAGGAGCTGGAGATCCCGCAGAGTGTGCGAGTGGCGATCCAGTCGCGGGTGGGTAGGATGCCGCCCGAATGCCAGGAGGTGTTGCGCCTAGCAGCCATTCTGGGGCGGGAGTTTGCGTTCGAGACGCTGTTGGAGGCCAGCCAGATAGGTGAGGATGCACTGATTGACGCGCTGGAATGTGCCAGCCAGGCGCAACTGGTCGAAACCGTGAGCGCCGGCCGGGACGTGACCTTTGCTTTCACCCACGCGCTGATCCCGGCCACGCTGTATGAGGGGGTGAGCATATTGCGCCGGCGCCGGCTGCACCGGCGCGTGGCGGTTGCTATCGAGGGGTTGCACCCCGATGATTATGAAGCCCTGGCCTACCACTGCGCCGAGGCGGGGGACGAGAAGCGGGCCCTGGACTACCACACGCAGGCTGGTGCGCGGGCGTCGGCGGTCTACGCCAACGTGGAGGCGGAGGGCCATTACCGGGCTGCCCTCGAGTTGGTGGAGCCCGAGGCAGAGCGGGCGGATCTGCTGTGGGAGCTGGGGCGCGTACTGGATCGCCAGAGTCGTTACGAGGAGGCCATCGAGGTCTGGCAGGAAGGGATTGCTCTGTATCAGGCTCTGGGGAAACAGGATGGCGTAGCCCGGCTGTATGCCCGTTCAGCCCGGGCGGCCTGGCTGCTGGGCGACACGCCGCGAGGGCTGGCGATCTGCCGGGAGGGGATGGCAGCAGTGGAGGGTGCGCCGGAGAGCCCGGATCTGGCCGACCTGGTGCACGAGACGGCGCGGGCCTGCCATTTCAACGGGCTGCCCGACGAGGCTGCCCCCCTCTGCCGCCAGGCGCTGGAGATGGCCGAACGGTTGGGCGCTGTGTGGGTGCAGGCCGAGGCATTGTGCACGCTGGGCATCCTGCCGAGCGTACCCTACGAGGAGTCGATATCGACGCTGAGCCAGGCCATTGAGCTGGCCGAGTCGGCCGGTCTGCTGGACCAGGCAGCGCGAGCCCACAACAATCTGGGCAGTGCCCTCATCGATCCTGAAGCTTCTCGCCCGCACTTTTTGCGGGCGGCAGAGCTGGACCGTCGGAGGGGCGAGATCGTTGGGGAGTTCTTTTACAGATTCAATGCAGTTGATTGCTCGCTCACGCTAGGGGACTTTGCGGCAGTGGAAGAGGAATTCTCATCGCTACGGCAGTTGGCGGATGCGACCCAAGAGCCGGGCGTCGTGATGACCATGCGGCTGCGCGCGCTGGAGGCCGTGCTCTTGCGATACCGGGGCGAGTTGGCGGCAGGCGTCGAAGGACTGCAGGCAGTCCGCGCAGAAGCGCGTTCGGGCGGCGATCTGCAGATGCTGGCAGAGCTGGACGGAGAGCTGATCTTTGCGTATCTCACGGAGGGTTTGTGGGGGGAGGAGGAGATCGAAGCCACGCTGCAGGAACTGGTGGACCTTGGAGAGCGGGGTATGGGAACGGCTATCCTGGCCCAATGCATGCAGGGCGTGCGACTCGCCCGCCAGGGAGAGTTGGAAGCAGCCAACCGCCTGCTGACCACAGCGCGCGAGCAGGCGATCAAGCAGGGCGAGTTGGTGCGGTGGGAACCGTACCTATCGTGGGCCGCCGCCGACCTGGCCCTGCTGGAGGGGCAGTGGCCGGAAGCGCTGGCTGCCTTCAAGGCAACACACGACTCCCTGGACCACGCAAAAGCGCGTTGGTACCAAGCCCGCATCCGCATCGACTGGGCCGAGACCTACCTAGCCCGCGGCGAGCCCGGAGACAGTGACCGCGCCGCGGAACTCCTCAGCGAGGCGGAGGCCGAATTCGAGGCCATGGGTGCCCATGGGTATCTCCAGCGCGTCAAGGAGCGCCTGGAGGAACTGGGTGGTGTGCGAACATGATCGGTTCCCTGCTCAACGAGCGGTATCGCCTCGACGCCGAGGTCGGCAGGGGTGGGATGGGTGTCGTCTACCGCGCCCATGACATCCTGCTGGACCGCGACGTAGCAGTCAAGGTGCTATCGGTCCCTGAACTGGGCGCCGAGAGCCACGCCCGTCTGCTTCGTGAAGCTCAGGCTGCTGCCGGACTCAACCATTCCAACATCGTCTCCGTCTACGATGCCGGGGAGGCCCAGATCCCGGACCCCACAGGGCCGGCGGATCCTGCAGGCACTGCAGGCCCGATGCCTTTTGTCGTCATGGAGTTGGTGGAGGGACCGTCGCTTCACGATCGCCGCCCGGACTCGCTGGAGGAGACGGTCGCCGTCGCCCGCCAGGTGTGCGCCGCGCTGGAGCATGCCCACTCCCACGGCATCGTCCACCGCGACCTGAAGCCGGAGAACGTGCTGATCACACCGGGCGCCGTGGCCAAGTTGAGCGATTTTGGTCTGGCCCATTCCGTAGCTTCGCGGCTGACCAGCCAGGGTACAATCGTCGGCACGGTGTTCTACCTGGCGCCGGAAGTGGTGCTGAGGCAGGGGGTTGACGTCCGCGCCGATCTCTATGCCCTGGGCGTCATGCTCTACGAGCTGGTCGCCGGTGAGTTGCCTTTCACAGGGGACGACCCCCTTTCGGTGATTTCTCAGCACTTGCACGCCGTCGCCGTTCCGCCGCGGGCCAAGAACGCCGACATACCGCCTGCCCTGGATGCCCTGATCGTTAGATTGCTAAGTAAGGACCCGGATGGGCGGCCCGGATCGGCCGCCGAAGTACTGCGTAGCCTCAATGCACCAGACATCCTGGATCGGGATGCCCAGCCGGCTGAAGAGCTTTCGGTGCTGGAACGAATCGAGCGCGGCCGGATGGTGGGTCGTGAGCGCGAACTCCAGCAGGCAAGAGACCTGTGGAACTGCGCGCGCTCCGGTCAAGGCCAGACGCTGTTGCTCAGTGGCGAGCCGGGCATCGGCAAGACGCGACTGGTGCAGGAACTGACGGCTCAGGTCCAGGTCTCGGGTGGGCGGGCGTTGGCGGGAGCCTGCTATGCCGAAGGTGGTGTGCCCTATGCGCCATTTGCCCAGATCCTGCGTGCTGTTCTCGGGCCAGGGACCGGCCAAGAGCTGGATCTACCCGACTTTGTGCTGACCAGCCTGGTCACGATAGCGCCAGGACTGCGGCTGCGCTATCCTGATATCCCCCCCGCCCCACCGGCTCAAGACCCTCGGGCTGAGCAACATCGCCTCTTTGAGAATTTGAGCATTTTCTTCACTGCATTGAGCGGGCAGGCACCGCTGCTGGTCACTGTGGAGGACATCCAATGGGCTGATAGCGGGACATTGTACTTGCTGCGCCACATCGCGCGGCAGATGCGTCAAGAGCGGGTGCTGTTCGTCGCCACTTACAGAGAGGTGGAGCTCGACGAGGCGCGATCCCTACAAGAGGTGCTGCTTGACCTGCATCGCGAGCGGCTGGCCGTGCGTCTGAAACTACTCCGGCTGGACCGGGAGCAGACCAAGGAACTACTGGCCGTCCTGTTCGCTGAGGAGATCACGCCCGAGTTCCTGGCGGGCATCTACCGCGAGACCGAGGGCAATCCATTCTTCATAGAAGAAGTGTGCAAGGCACTGGTGGAAAGCGGCAAGCTGTACTACGAAGGAGGGCGCTGGCACCGGCCTGACATGGACGAGCTAGGAATTCCCCAGAGTGTGCGGGTTGCGATCCGGTCTCGGATCAGGGCGCTTCCGGAGAAGGTTCAGGAGACCCTGCGTCTCGCTGCTGTACTGGGGCGTGGCTTTGACCTCGACACCCTGGTAGAAGCCGGTGACCCTTTGTCGAGCTCAGGGCAGGCAGGCTCAGGGCAGGGCCTGGGGGAAGGGACAGTACTCGATGCCCTGGAATACGCTGAACGAGCGCAGTTGGTCGAGGAGTTGCGCGGGGAGCGTGCCGCAAGGGAGCCCGGGCTGGCAGGCCGCGGTTTCATTTCAGAGGCACCGCATGAGGCCGTATACGCGAGATCACGAAGGGCTTTTGCCTTCGTTCACGGTCTGATCCCGCACGCGCTGGTCGAGGGCCTGCCACCGACACAGCGCCGCCGACTGCACGCCCAGGTTGCCGACGCGATCGAGCGCCTGTATCCGGCCGAGCTCGAGGCCCTGGCCTATCACTATGAGCAGGCCGGGAATGCCGAAAAGGCCACACATTATCTGTTAAAGGCCGGTGATCGGGCGCGCGCGCTGTACGCTTCCCAGGAGGCGATCGATCACTACGAGCGGGCGCTAGCCCTACTACGGGAACGGGGGGAGTACGAGCGGGCTGCACGGACGTTGATGAGGTTGGGTCTCGTATACACCGCCACCTTTGAGCCGGACAAGGCGCGCCAAGCATATGACCAAGCCTTCGATCTCTGGGAGCCCTTGCGGCAGTCCATCGACCTGCCCGAGCGTCCGACGACTGCCACCGTCCTGCGCCTTGCCGTGGAGGAACCCCTCACCCTGGATCCGGGCATGATAGCTGACGATGTCTCCCTGTTCATGGCAGCCCAGCTGTTCGAAGGGTTGGTCAAGGTGGACCCGTCCTACAACGTGCTGCCGGCTGCGGCTGCACGTTGGAAAGTGGCCGATCAGGGCAGGCGCTATCTATTCCTGCTGCGGGAAGGCTTGCGTTGGAGCGATGGAAGACCGCTGACCGCGGGCGATTTTGAGTACGCCTGGAAACGGAACCTGAGCCTGGCGCCGCGGGCTACTGCGGCCAGCCAGTTGTATGTCATCCAGAACGCCCGGGCCTTTGGGGAGGGCAAGATCGATGATCCCGAGAAAGTAGGCGTGACGGCCCTGGACGATATGACCCTGGAGGTACGTCTGGAGGAGCCAACGGCCTATTTGCCCCATCTACTGGCTAGCACGTCCGCCTATCCACTGCCTCGCTGGGTGGTGGAGGGCCACAAAGGCGAATGGACCGATCCTGAGAGCTTTGTTGGCAACGGGGCCTACCAGCTTGTGGAATGGCAACGCGGAGTTAGGCTGACCCTCAGCAAGAATCGGTTCTACCGGGGCCCGTTTCCTGGCAACATCGACCGGGTGGAGTGTCCGATTTTTGCCGATCTTCAGTCGTCGTTGGAGCGCTATGCCGCCGACGCCCTGGATGTGGTGAGCCTGATAGGTCCGGGTCCAGGTGTCATCGCGCGGGTCCGGGTGGCCCACGGGAGTGACCTGGTCTTCACACCCAATCCGTCTACCTTCCACCTGGCTTTTCGGGTGGACCAGTCCCCCTTTGGTGATGTACGGGTGCGACAGGCGTTTGTCCACGCCGTGGATCGTGAGGCGCTGATCAGGGAGACCTCGGAAGGCCAGTACCTGCCGGCCAATGGAGGCTTTGTACCCGCAGGCATGCCGGGGTACTCGGCTGGCATCGGGCTTGCGTACGATCCCGAGCGGGCTCGAGACCTGCTGGCGCGGGCAGGCTATCCTGGTGGACGGGGCTTTCCCGACGTCTCCTGGCTCTACTTCGGCGGGTCGGACAGCGAGCCGGTTATCCCCTTTCTGCGGAGATCGTGGAGGGGGAATCTGGGGCTAGAGCTTCGGGCCCAGAATGTGGAGGTGATGGGTGAGTACATCGAACGGCTGCAGCGCGATCCTGCACATCTCTCGCTAGTTGGCTGGAGCGCAGATTACCCAGATCCCGATAGCATGCTTCGCGTGCCCTTTCACAGCAAGGAGGGTTTTAACGTCTCTCGCTGGCACAATGCTCGCTTTGATGCTCTGGTCGAGGAAGCGGCACGTCTCACCGACCAATCCAAACGCATAGACTTATTCCAGGAAGCTGATCGGATTCTGGTGTGTGACGAGGCAGTAGTGATGCCCCTCGGCTATGCACAGGGGCGAATCCTGGTTAAACCGTGGGTGACCATACCTCGCGTTCCCCCGGTGTTGCTGCGCCTGCAGGATGTCACCCTGCGGCGAGAGAAGCGGTGAGAGTGTCTTGAGAGGCACCTATCAGAAAGCAGCAAAAGGAGATGACGATCGGCGAGATTGAGAATCAGGGCGTGCGGGCCTGGATCCTGATCCGTGTCGGCTCGCCCGAAGCTGCGGCGGAGCGACTGTACAGCGGGTTGGGTTACTAGGCAGGGTGGCAGTACGAACCCTGGGCCAATGTTATTCCGGTCCGCGTGGGGTCACGCGGATGGTCTGCTCCCCTGCGTAGGACACGAGGCCCGGCGCCGCACCACGGATGCGGCGCACCTGGCGGCGCCGGGTATAATCCACCGCCACGTCCGCTTCTGCCCGGGAGCGGGAATAGTAGGCGGCTATCTCGGCTGCGTAGCGCACGGTGTCAGGGGATAGCGACTGCCCTTGCGCGCGCACGATGACGTGGGCTCCAGGCACACCCCGGGCATGGAACCACCAATCATCACCATTGGCGCGCCGGAAGGTAACCTCGTCATTCTGGCGGCTGTTGCGGCCTATCAGGATCGGCAAGCCGTCGGGTGAGGTCAGGGAGAGCGGCCGGCTTTGCGGCCCCTTGGCCTGCTTGCGCGGTTTGCTCTTCACATATCCTGCCTCGATCAGAACCGACCGCACCTCCTCTATCTCGGGGCGGCTGGCAGCCAGATCGAGGTCGGTCTCGATCTGTTCCAGATCCTGTAGCGACAGCGTTACCTCTTCCAACCGGGCTGGTCCATCCTCGGCAGCGCGTTGCGCCTTGCGGTAGCGGGAGAAATGGGACTGCGCGTTCTCCACGGGCGTCCTGGTCGCATCCAGCGGAACGATCAGCACTTCGTCATCCCCGGGTTCGATCACAAGCTCCCTCTGGCCTGGGGCAATGGCATGCGCGTAGGTCAAGATCCAATCCCCCCACTCGCGCCATTGCTCAGCCTGAGTAGCCTGGGAGATGGACCTTTGCACCGCATGTCTGCGGCGCTCCAGGCGGGCGCGGGCGACGGCGATCTCTTCCCTTAGACGTCTCTTCGCTGCGGCGTAGGGGTCTGTGCTGGCAACGGACGCCACGTAGGCTTCGATAGCCCTGCTCATGGAGGGCATGGGGCGTGGCTTCCCGCGATGGGTGAGCGGGTAGGGCGCATAGACCGCCGGGTGATCTCCCTCCTCGACAATGGTCGGTTGCCACTGACCGTCATCAAGAGGGGACAGCAGGGCCCGCACGGCCTCCAAGAGTGGCGTGAGACGTTCGACCTGGGCCACTGTGGCCCGCGGCTGTCCCAGGGCACGGAAGGAGATTTCGCGGCCCAGCAGCGGGCTGATCCCCCTCAAGCCCGCGACCAACGCCTGCCACACCTGGGTCCCCGGTTCGTTGGAGGCGAGGAGCTCGCGCAGACGCAGCTCGGTCAGGTCGCTTGGCGCCAACTTGTCTTGAGGGGGCGGCGGCGTGTAGGGCCTGCCCGGCAGGATGGGACGCGACCGACTGAGATGCGGGCCCACCCGTTTCACAGCATCGCGCACCTGGCCTGCGGCATCAACCAGGATGATATTCGAGTGCCGGCCCATCACCTCGACCATCAGATCATGGCATCCCCACTCGGGGTGATCCAGTTCCAGGCGCAGAACCCGTTCAAAGGGAGGCTGCTCGATGGCCGAGATGATGGCGCCACGTGCAACCTTGCGGAGCAAGAGGAGTATCCCGGTTGGTTTTTCCGTCCCGCGCCGCAGCTTTTCCAAAGCCAGCATCACGCGCCCCAGCTCGGGATGGGCAGAGGCCAGGAGATAGTGCCGTTCGTGCTGGGCATAGATCTCCAGGCCAACCGATAGGTTATCCGGGATCAGCAACTGTTGAACCCGGCCACCCAGGATCTGGCGGCGCAGCTCATCGGCCACGCAGGCCATGCTAAGCGCATCAAAGTACATGGCGGGAGATGGCTACCAATCGAGGTTCAATATGCGGACGAAAGCGCTGAGGTCGTCGCCGCCGTGGACCCGGACGCGGCGCAAGGTGAAGAGGTCGTCGGCCGTGTGCGTTGCCCCCTGTTCGGTGAGCACCCCACCCCAGATATCGGCTGACCGGAGCACGTCGATAACGAACTGGTCGTATCGTCCGGCGGGATATGCAAAGAAGCGACAGGGCTCGCCGGTGCGGGCCTCGATAGCCTCCTTGGGAGCCAGCACTTGGAAGACAACGAAATCAAAACTACGGTTGCGCATGTCGGGATGGTTGTGGCTGTGCGGTTCGAAACGCATGCCCGCCGCGTACATCTCCTCCACCTGGGACCATGAGAGGAAACTGGGGTCACCCGCGTTCACTGGCTCCGAGATCACAAAGAAGGTCCCGATAAACCCGTATCTTTGCAGGAGCGGGAAAGCATTCGTGTAGGCGTTGGCATAGCCATCGTCGAAGGTGAGGATGATCGGTTTCGCTGGCAGGGTCATGCCCATGGTCAAATGCAGGGCCAGATCGTTCAGCGTGATGGTTTCATAACCTTCCCGTCGCAGATAGGCGAGCTGAGCCTCAAAGTCCTCGGGACTGACAGACAGATCGCGGCGTATGGCATTAGCATAGGGCGGCGCCTGTTCGATGTGGTGGTACATCAGGATCGGGACGCGAGCCCGGCGCTCTATGCCATCAGGCGTGGGGAGTAAAGGCGTGGGCGTCGGCGTGTGCGTGGATGTTGGGGTCGGCGTGGGCGTATGGGTCGAGGTTGGGGTTGGGGTGGCTGTGGGTGTGTCGGTCGGTGTTGGCGTGTTGGTGGGTGTGTGGGTCGGTGTTGGCGTATGCGTGGAGGTAGCCGACGGGCTGGGAGATGCCGTCGGCGTTGGCGTGTCGGTGGGTGTGCTCAGGCCCACGATCCGGGCAATGATGCCCAGGGCCGTCCCGCCATCAGGATTCTGTTCCGAGTCCCCGGTGTGCCAGTATGCGGCACTGACCAGAACCACCACGAGCGGCAAAAGCGCCAGCGCCACCCACCGGGATATTGACTTGCTCCGCAAAGCATCCTCACGTAACAGGGCTTGGTCCATACAAGATACCCCAACTGGCTGGAACTGTCAAATGCATCAGATACCGTGCGCCAGCATCGAGTCCTTGGGTATAGGGCCATATATCCATCACTAACAATGCGAACCGTGCAGGAATGGGTGTGCTTGACCACGGGGCAGATCTGTGGGGGCTGGCTCGCCGGCATAGGTGCCCGTATCCTACGGGGAAAGGGACATCTCCGGACCAGACACGATCCGGAGATGTTCAGGTGGCGACTCTAAACAGGCTGGCGGCTCGGTTCGCGCAACTAGTACTCGAGCTTGTCCTCCCGGCCCACCCGCTTGCGGAATACCCAGTAGCTCCAACCCTGATAGAGCAGCACAATGGGCACAAAGATCAGGGCGATGATGCTGATGACCTGTAGCGTATAGGGGCTGGATGAGGTGTTGTAGATCGTCAGGCTCCATTCATCGCTCAGGCTAGACACCATCACTCGCGGATAGAGTCCCAACGCCACGGTGCCGCAGGTCAGAACGATTGCCAAACCTGAAGTGACAAAGGCCCAACCGTCGCGCCGCTGGCGGATGAACCAACCCGCTCCAAGCAGGGCAATGCCTGCCGCCAGGGCACTCACCCACAGGATGGGGCCGCGGTGGCTGAATAGATCGGTGGCAAAGTACCCAGCGATGACAGCGGCAAATACCAGCACAACCGCGGGCAGCCAGAGCCGGGCCGCCGCCTTGTGCGCTCGATCTACAATCTCCCCCTTCGTCTTTAGGCCCAGAAAGGTCGCGCCATGTAGCGCAAAGGTCAACACCGCTGCCAGGCCAGCCAGCAGGGCATAGGGGTTGAGCAAGTTCCAAAAGGTGCCGGTGTACTGCATATCCGCATCGATGGGCACGCCCCGGGCTACATTGGCAAAGGCCACGCCCCAGAGCAGCGCGGGCACCAGACTGCCGGCAAAGATCAGCCAATCCCACAGCTTGCGCCAGGCGGGATGCTGATCCTTGCTGCGAAACTCGAATCCGACGCCGCGCACGATGAGCGCCAGCAACATCAGCACCAGGGCCAGGTAGAAGCCACTGAACATGGTCGCATACCAGTTCGAGAAGGCAGCGAACATGGACCCGCCTGCCACGACCAGCCACACCTCGTTGCCATCCCAGAAGGGGCCGATGGCATTGATGAGCACCCGCCGGTCGGCGTCGTCCTTACCCAGGAAGGGCAGCAGGATACCCACGCCGTAGTCGAACCCCTCTAACAGGAAGAACCCTGCAAAAAGAATTCCAATCAACATGAACCAAACGGTCTGCAGCTCCATGGTGTGTCTCCTTTCGGCTCGCTAGTTCGCCGCTGCCAGCGCAGATGATCGCTCATCCGGGGGCGATTCCGCTTTAGCCTCTGCCGGCACGCCTTTGCGTCCGTACTTGACCAGGAGGTAGACGTCGGCGATCATGAGCGCGGCGTATAGCAGCGCAAAGGCCGCCAGCGAAAAGATCACCATCCCCCCGGACACACTTACCGAGACTCCCTCTTGCGTCCGCATCAGGCCAAAGACGATCCAGGGTTGCCTGCCCACTTCGGCGAGGAGCCAGCCGCCGGTATTGGCCAGGTAGGGCAGGGGAATGGCCCACATCATCAGGCGCAACAGCCAAGGGTATCGGCCCAGCCACTTTTTCCACACCAGGAACAGCGCCACCGCTGCCAGTGCGATCATCGCCAGGCCAGCGCCCACCATGCCCCGGAAGGCCCAGAACACAAGGGTGACCGGTGGAATGTAATTGCCCGGTCCATAGGTCTGCTCGTACTCGGCCTGGATTTGGTTGATACCCGGGATCTCGCAGGTAAAGTTGTTGCAGTTTAGGAGGCTCATCATGGCTGGGAGCTTGATAGAGAACACTTCCTTGCGCTGCGCCTGGTTGCTGATGGTGAACAGCGACAGGGCAGCCGGCTGCTCGGTTTCCCAGAGCGCCTCTGCCGCGGCCATCTTCATGGGCTGGGTCTTGAACATGTGCTGTCCCTGTGAGTGTCCCACCACACCGACCAGAACCGCGCCGATGAGCGCACCGGTCGCGGCCATTGCGAACGAGCGACGCCAGACCTCATGGCTGCCGCTCTTCCTGACCAGGTGGTAGGCGCTGATGCCCAAGATGAAAAATGATGCCGTGGTTATGCCTGCCAGAAACACGTGGGGGAACTGCTGCCAGACGTGCGGGTTGCCCAGCAGCGCCCCGAAATCGACCATCTCGGCCCGGCCGTCGCGCAGGGCATAGCCCACCGGCTCCTGCATGAACGAGTTGGCGATGAGGATCCACAGCGCCGAGAGGTTGGAGCCGATGGCGACCAGCCACATGACCCCGGCATGCAGGGCCTTGGGCAGCTTGTCCCAGCCAAAGATCCAGATACCCAGCATTGTGGACTCGAGGAAAAAGGCGGACAGGCCCTCGATGGCCAGAGGTGCGCCGAAGACATCGCCCACAAAGCGCGAGTACTCGGACCAGTTCATGCCGAACTGAAACTCCTGGACCAGCCCGGTCACCACACCCATGGCAAAGTTGATGAGGAAGAGCTTTCCCCAAAACTTGACCATCTTTTTGTAGGTCTCGTTCCCCGTGCGCACGTACATGGTCTCCATGATGGCGACCAGGACAGAGAGTCCCAGAGTGAGAGGCACAAAGAAAAAGTGGTAGATCGTGGTCGTGGCAAACTGCAGTCGCGACAGCACCAGCGCATTCATACCCAATACCTCCTTGGATAAGGTATCTTCTTGCGGATGGGCCCTCAGGCGCAACTAGCATACCACAATCGAGAGAGTATGTCAATCACAATGCGCGTTGGCCGTAGGGCTGTTGCAAAGTCACGGATTGGCATATAGGACAAGAGCCACAGCCGCTCCGAGGTTGGCAGCGTAGTACCTACGGGCATCAGGCACATATGGGAACCCTTGTCGCCGCAACAGA